>NZ_JBHTST010000052.1:0-47439 GCF_042794995.1 Streptomyces sp. NPDC056503 | reverse complement strand
GCCGAAGCTGCATTCCGGCCGGGGGCAGAGCGCTGTCGTGACGCCGACCGGGCCGGGCTCAGAAGCCTCGGGTCCGCTTCGCCGCGCTGCGGGCGGAGACGGCACCCGGGGCCCGCATGAAGAGGCGGGCCAGCTCGCCTCCCAGGTTCACCCCGATCGCGATCGCCAGGGCCAGGGCCGCCGCCTTCGCCAGCGAGGCGAAGCCCTGGTCCAGGTTGTTCTGGGCGATCGCCAGCACCCCGAAGTACGTCGCCGAACCGGGCAGCAGCGGCCCGATCGCCGCCGTCACGTACGGCAGCGAGGACGTGTGGTGGTAGCGGGCCATCAGCTGCCCGAAGAGACCCACCAGCCCGGCCGCGACGGCCGTCGCCATCACCGTCGACCCCTCCGCGGTCACCGCGATCGACGCGTAGACCACCCATGCCACCCCGCCGTTCAGCGTCGCGAAGAGCACCGTCGCTCGCGACTGCTGAAGGAGGATGGCGAAGGTCGCGCACAGCACCATCGACGACAGGATCTGCGTCACCGGCTGCTCGACCGGGCTCAGCGCCCCCTCGGGATTGAGCTGGGCGTCGAACTGCACCGCCACGTACAGCACCGACAGCACGCCCACCACGATCGCCACGAAGAAGTAGGCGACCTCCAGGAGCCGTGCCGAGGCCGTGATGTAGAAGCCGGTCAGGCCGTCCTGCACCGCCGCCACCAGCGCCCGCCCCGGGATCAGCGCGAACAGGCCACCCGTGATCACCGCCGAGGGCCGCAGATCCGCGTGGAGCAGCGTCAGCAGCACCCCCATCGCGGCCGGCGGCATCGCCGCCACCAGGAACTGGTAGAACTCCGGCAGCCCGCGCCCCGCGCACAGCCACGCCAGCCGGTCGCCCAGCACCGCGCCCAGCGCCGCCACGAAGAAGACCCACGGCCCGCCGCCCAGCAGCGTCGAGGCCGCGCCCGCGAGCACGCCCGCCGCCGCCGTCAGCACCCAGCCCGGGTACGGATGCCGGTTGCGCCGTATCTCCGCGAGACGCCGGTACGCCTCCTCGGGCGACACCTCGTGCGCCGGCGCGTTGATGTCCGCCAGAAGCTGGTAGACCGCCGCCAGCCGGGTGTAGTCGGTGCCCCGGCGGCGTACCGTCCGGTTCGCCGTCACCGGGTCGTCCACCAGCGACGGCTGGTACGTGATCGACAGCAGCGTGAAGGTCACCGTCGGCTCGCAGCGGTCCAGGCCGTACGACCGGCAGATCGCGAACATCGCCGCCTCGACGTCCTCCGCGCCCTCCCCGCCCGCGAGCAGCAGCTCGCCGATGCGGAGGGTCAGGTCGAGCACGCGCGGCACCGAGGGCCCCGTCTCGTCCTTCGCCGCGGGCTTCTCCGGCACCGGCCGGTCACCCACCGGCAGCCGCAGCATCGTCCGCATCCGGTCCTGCCAGGGAGCGTTGTGCGGCAGCCGCGCCAGGGGGACCCCGTACGCCGGCGTGAAGGCCGGCGGCGAGTCCTTCGACGAGTACGTCGAGGGCGTCGCGAACGCCGAGCCCTCGGGCTCGGCGTTCGACGGCTCGGCGGCCAGCCCCTCCGGCACCACGAACGCCGAGCCCTCCGGCTCCGGCGGTGGCTCCGGCAGCAGCCCCTCCGGCAGCGCGAACTCCGAGGTCGCCTCGTCCGACAGGGGCTTCCGGTCCTCCGGAGCCTCCTCGGGGCCCGCCGGCTCCGCCACCACGCTCTCTCCGCTCACACCCAGGGAATCTTGGATTCCAGTATGGGCGTCAAACGGACGTGCGAAACGTGGATGCGCGAAAGGCGGTACACCCCGAAGGGTGCACCGCCTTCCACGAGGTCCACGGGACCGGGCGTCAGTGAGCGCCCTGCTCCTTGGCGCGCGCGATCGACTTCTCGATCTCGGCCTCGGCCTCCTCGCGGCCGACCCAGTCGGCGCCCTCGACCGACTTGCCCGGCTCCAGGTCCTTGTAGACCTCGAAGAAGTGCTGGATCTCCAGGCGGTCGAACTCCGGCACGTGGTGGATGTCGCGCAGGTGCTCCATGCGCGGGTCCGTCGCCGGGACGCAGAGCAGCTTGTCGTCGCCGCCCGCCTCGTCCGTCATGCGGAACATGCCGATGGCACGGCACTTGATCACACAGCCCGGGAAGGTGGGCTCGTCGAGGATGACCAGCGCGTCCAGCGGGTCGCCGTCCTCGCCGAGGGTGTTCTCCACGTAGCCGTAGTCGGTCGGGTAGGCCGTCGACGTGAAGAGGCGACGGTCCAGACGGATGCGACCGGTCTCGTGGTCGACCTCGTACTTGTTCCGCGATCCCTTGGGGATCTCGATGAGAACGTCGAACTCCACGGGTGGCTCCTCCTGAATCAACACAAGTGAATGCTCGCGACGACGCGCGGTGATTAAGTGTCTCTCACGCAGGTACGTGATCGCGAAAGGGGCTGGTCAGCAATGCCGGAGCCGAGGGTGTGGCAGCTCACGGCGGGCTCCGCCGTGCTCGGTCTGGCTCTCGCCGCCGCGGCGGCGACCGCGGCCGGCCCATGGGACGGAGGCCAGCGTACGGCCGAGCGGGCCCGCGCCGCCGCCCCCGCGAGGGGTGGCGAGCATCACCCCGCCCCGGCCGCCGCCCCCGCCGCCCCGCGGGTCACCGAACCGGCTCCCGCGCCCAGCGCCCCCGGCGTCCTCACCGCCGTGTCCGGACCGGCCGCCCCCGGAGCCCGCCCCGCCGACCTCGCCCGCACCCTCGTCCCCCTCCTGGGCGACCCCGGCCTCGGCACCGCGCGCACCGCCTCCGTCGTCGACACCGCCACCGGACGGCAGCTGTACGGAGAAGGCGCCGGCACCCCCATGACGCCCGCCTCCACCGTCAAGATCGCCACCGCGGCCGCGGCCCTCTCCGCCCTCGGCCCCGATCACCGGATCACCACCACCGTCACCGCCGCCCCCGACGGCAGGACCGTCACCCTCACCGGCGGCGGCGACCCCACCCTCGACGAGGCCCGCCTCAAGGCCCTGGCCGGCGACACCGCCCGCGCCCTGGAGAAGCGCGGCCGCACCGCCGTACGCCTCGCCTACGACACCGGCCTGTACAAGGGGCCCGCCCTCCACCCCATCGGCCCCAACGAGAACCTCGCCCCCGTCACCGCCCTCATGACCCGCGCGGGCCGCCTCGACGGCAGCGCCCACGGACCCGCGCCCCGCTCCGGCGACCCCGCCCGCGACACCGCCACCGCCTTCGCCGCCCTCCTCGCCGACGCCGGCGTCAAGGTCACCGGCGCCCCCGCCCCCGGCCGCACCCCCCAGGGCGCCCCCCTCGCCCGTACGGACTCCGCCCCCCTCGCCGAACTCGTCGAGCGCACCCTCACCCACAGCGACAACGACCTCGCCGAGGCCCTCGCCCGCCAGACCGCCCTCGCCCACGGGCAGCCCGCCTCCTTCCGCGGCGCCGAGAAGGCCGTACGCGACGAACTCGCCCGCCTCGCCCTCCCCCTCAACGGCGCCCGCTTCGCCGACGGCAGCGGCCTCGACCGGAGCGACCGCGTCTCCGCCCTCCTCCTCACCACCCTCCTCACCCGCGCCGCCGACGCCGCCCACCCCGAACTGCGCCCCCTCCTCACCGGCCTCCCCGTCGGCGGCTTCACCGGCACCCTCGCCGGCCGCTACGGGCAGGCCCCCGCGGGCGCCGGCCTCGTCCGCGCCAAGACCGGCACCCTCACCGGCGTCAACACCCTCGCCGGCACCGTCGTCACCTCCGACGGACGCCTCCTCGCCTTCGCCTTCCTCGCCGGCAAGACCCCCTCCCCGGACCTGGCCCAGCCCGCCCTCGACCGCCTCTCCGCCGCCCTCACCGGCCAGAACTAGCCCCCGCCCCACCCGCAGGACCGGACCCGAAAGGGCCCCGAACCCGTACCGTTGACGCATGACGAGCATCGGTGGTGCAGGCACGTCCGGAATGGTCGACTGGAACCTCGCGGTCGCGACCGCGACCAGGCTGGTCCGCCCCGGCCCCGACGTCGGCCGCGACGAGGCCCGCGCCGTCGTCGCCGAACTCCGCCGCCACGCCAAGGCCGCCGAGGAACACGTCCGCGCCTACACCCGGATGCTCCCCGACGGCACGGACCCCCGGACCATCGCCGACACGCCCGTCCTCGTCGTCGACCGCACCGGCTGGATCAAGGCCAACGTCGCCGGCTTCCGCGAACTCCTCTCCCCGCTCCTCGGCAAGATGCAGGAGCGCCGCACCGCCGCCCCCGGCAGCGCCGTCCTCGGCGCCGTCGGCGGCAAGGTCACCGGCGTCGAGCTCGGCATGCTGCTCTCCTTCCTGGCCTCCCGCATCCTCGGCCAGTACGAGACCTTCGCCCCCGCCACCCGCGACCTCCCCGGCGCCCCCGAAGGCGGCGGACGCCTCCTCCTCGTCGCCCCCAACATCGTCCACGTCGAACGGGAACTCGGCGTCTCCCCGCACGACTTCCGCCTCTGGGTCTGCCTCCACGAGGAGACCCACCGCACCCAGTTCACCGCCGTCCCCTGGCTCCGCGACCACCTCCGGGGCGAGATCCAGTCATTCCTCGCCGCCACCGAGGTCGACCCCGGCACCTTCGTCGAACGCCTCCGCGAAGCCGCCCAGACCCTCGCCGGCGGCCGCCCCGAGGCCGAGGAGGGCGACCCCTCCCCCTCCCTCGTCGAACTCGTCCAGACCCCCGAGCAGCGCGAGATCCTCGGCCGCCTCACCGCCGTGATGTCCCTCCTCGAAGGCCACGCCGACTACGTCATGGACGGCGTCGGCCCCCAGGTCGTCCCCTCCGTCGCCGAGATCCGCGAGAAGTTCCAGGCCCGCCGCGCCCGCGGCGCCTCCCGCCTCGACCTCGCCCTCCGCAAGCTCCTGGGCCTCGACGCCAAGCTCCGCCAGTACCGCGACGGCGAGCGCTTCGTCCGCGCCGTCGTCGACCAGGTCGGCATGGACGGCTTCAACCGCGTCTGGACCTCCCCCAACACGCTCCCCACCAAGAGCGAGATCGCCGCCCCCGCCGACTGGATCGCGAGGGTGCACCGCAAGGCGGACTCCTGAGGCGGATGCGGCGGACGGCACCGGAACGCGACGGAACAACACGCCAATCACCCATCCGAGGGACCCTGGCCGTGGGGTGAGGCGTGCAATGCTCGGGTAAGGGCCACGTTTCTGTCACCATCGACGCACTCTGAGTGACCGAACACCCCATTCCGACCGTTAAGACTCCGACCGAGGCACCCCACCCCATTCACGAAGGGCACCGAACCATGGGTCCCCATCCTGCGGTCGCGGCGATACGCCTGGCGGTCCGCCGCGTACTCCACGACGTCCTCACCGAGCACCCCACCGACCCCGCCACCCCCCGCGACAGCCACCCCCTCGTGCTCGTCGCCTGCTCCGGCGGAGCCGACTCCATGGCGCTCGCCTCCGCCCTCGCCTTCGAGGCGCGCAAACTCCCCGTCCGCGCCGGCGGCATCACCGTCGACCACGGCCTCCAGGACGGCTCCTCCGGCCGCGCCGACGAAGTCGCCGACCGCATGACCGCCCTCGGCCTCGGCCCCGTCGAAGCCGTCGCCGTCACCGTCGGACGCGAAGGAGGACCCGAAGCCGCCGCCCGCGACGCCCGCTACGCGGCCCTCGACGCCGCCGCCGAGCGCCACGGAGCCGCCACGGTCCTCCTCGGACACACCCGCGACGACCAGGCCGAGACCGTCCTCCTCGGCCTCGCCCGGGGCTCCGGCATCCGCTCCCTCTCCGGCATGGCCGCCGTCTCCGGCGCCCGCGGACGCTACCGCCGCCCCTTCCTCCAGCTCGACCGCCAGACCGTCCGCAAGGCCTGCATCGCCCAGGAACTCGCCGTCTGGGACGACCCCCACAACAGCGATCCCGCCTACACCCGCTCCCGCCTCCGCCACGAAGGCCTCCCGGCCCTGGAGAAGGCCCTCGGCAAGGGCGTCGTCGAAGCCCTCGCCCGAACGGCCCAGCTCTCCCGCGACGACGCCGACGCCCTCGACACCTGGGCCGCCGACGCCGAGACCGCCGTACGCGACGAGGCGGGCGCCCTCGAATGCGCCAAGCTCTTCGGGCTGCCCCCCGCCGTACGCCGCCGCGTCCTGCGCCGCGCCGTCATCGCCGAGGGCGCCCCCGCCGGCTCCCTCTTCGCCCGCCACATCGAAGAACTCGACCGGCTCATCACCGGCTGGCGCGGTCAGGGCGCCATCAACCTGCCCGGCCGCGTCGAAGCCCGCCGTCAGGGTGGCAGACTGGTCATCCGGCAAGGCTGACGCACGCTGCAACGAAAGTGACCCGGGTGAACGAGAAGGACATGGGCACCGACCTCCAGTCGGTGCTCATCACCAAGCAAGAGATCGACGCCAAGCTGGCCGAGCTGGCCGCGAAGATCGACGCGGAATACGCGGGCAAGGACCTGCTCATCGTCGGAGTCCTCAAGGGCGCCGTGATGGTGATGGCGGACCTGGCACGCGCCCTGTCCACCCCCGTCACCATGGACTGGATGGCCGTCTCCTCCTACGGCGCCGGCACCCAGTCCTCGGGCGTCGTCCGCATCCTCAAGGACCTCGACACCGACATCAAGGGCAAGCACGTCCTGATCGTCGAGGACATCATCGACTCCGGCCTGACGCTGTCCTGGCTCCTGTCGAACCTCGGCTCGCGCGAGCCGGCCTCCCTGGAGGTCTGCACCCTGCTGCGCAAGCCGGAGGCCGCCAAGGTCGCCATCGACGTCAAGTGGATCGGCTTCGACATCCCCAACGAGTTCGTCGTCGGCTACGGCCTCGACTACGCCGAGAAGTACCGGAACCTCCCGTTCGTCGGCACGCTCGCCCCGCACGTCTACGGCGGCTGAGCGCGACCTCCTCGTACGGGGAACCCGCACCGCCTTCCCCCCGTTGAACCACGGGAAGGCGGTCGCGGGCGACGATGCTGAGGTACCGTCCGAAGAACAGCTTTTCCCACACCGTGTTTCTCGCACAGCTTTTCTCACACAGAGGCATTTACCTACGGGCAGGAGGGACGGGGCGAATCTCGCTCCGTATGGATGGACGTGAAGCGATACTTCCGTGGGCCGGTCATGTGGATCGTGCTGGCCGTCCTCGCCGTGGTCGTGCTGATGCAGGTCGTCGGCTCGTCCGAGGGCTACAAGACGGTGGACACCGGCAAGGTCGTCCAGGCGATCGACAAGAACCAGGTCAAGCAGGCAAAGATCACCACCGGCGACGAGCAGATCGTCAAGATCGAACTCGCCGGTGACGTCAAGATCGACGGCAGCAACAAGGTCCAGGCCAGCTACATCGGCACCCAGGGCGCCGACCTCGCCGACAAGCTGCAGGAGAAGTTCGAGGCCGGGCAGATCGAGAAGGGCTACACCGTCTCCCCGACGAAGCAGTCGCCCTTCGTCTCGATCCTGCTCTCGCTCCTCCCCTTCGTCCTCATCGTTGTCGTCTTCCTGTTCCTGATGAACCAGATGCAGGGCGGCGGCTCCCGCGTCATGCAGTTCGGCAAGTCCAAGGCGAAGCTCATCACCAAGGACACGCCGAAGACCACCTTCGCCGACGTCGCCGGCTCGGACGAGGCCGTCGAGGAGCTCCACGAGATCAAGGAGTTCCTCCAGGAGCCCGCGAAGTTCCAGGCCGTCGGCGCCAAGATCCCCAAGGGCGTCCTGCTCTACGGCCCGCCCGGAACCGGCAAGACGCTCCTCGCGCGCGCCGTCGCCGGCGAGGCCGGGGTGCCCTTCTACTCGATCTCCGGCTCCGACTTCGTCGAGATGTTCGTCGGCGTCGGCGCCAGCCGCGTCCGCGACCTCTTCGAGCAGGCCAAGGCGAACGCCCCGGCCATCGTCTTCGTCGACGAGATCGACGCGGTCGGCCGCCACCGCGGCGCCGGCCTCGGCGGCGGACACGACGAGCGCGAGCAGACGCTCAACCAGCTCCTCGTCGAGATGGACGGCTTCGACGTGAAGGGCGGCGTCATCCTGATCGCCGCCACCAACCGGCCCGACATCCTCGACCCCGCCCTCCTGCGCCCGGGCCGCTTCGACCGGCAGATCGCCGTCGACCGCCCCGACATGCTGGGCCGTCTGGAGATCCTCAAGGTCCACCAGAAGGGCAAGCCGGTCGCGCCGGACGTCGACCTCGGCGCCGTCGCCCGCCGCACCCCCGGTTTCACCGGTGCCGATCTCTCCAACGTCCTCAACGAGGCGGCGCTCCTCACCGCCCGTTCGGACCAGAAGCTGATCGACAACAAGGCGCTCGACGAGGCGATCGACCGCGTGGTCGCGGGCCCGCAGAAGCGGACCCGGATCATGTCGGACAAGGAGAAGAAGATCACCGCGTACCACGAGGGCGGCCACGCCCTGGTCGCGGCGGCCTCCCCGAACGCCGACCCCGTCCACAAGATCACCATCCTGTCCCGCGGCCGCGCCCTGGGCTACACGATGGTCCTCCCGGACGAGGACAAGTACTCCACCACGCGCAACGAGATGCTCGACCAGCTCGCGTACATGCTGGGCGGCCGCGCCGCGGAGGAGCTCGTCTTCCACGACCCGACCACCGGCGCCGCGAACGACATCGAGAAGGCCACGGCCACCGCCCGCGCGATGGTCACGCAGTACGGCATGACCGAGCGGCTCGGCGCCATCAAGTTCGGCGGCGACAACACCGAGCCCTTCCTCGGCCGCGAGATGTCCCACCAGCGCGACTACTCGGAAGAGGTCGCCGCGCTGGTCGACGAAGAGGTCAAGAAGCTCATCGAGACCGCGCACAACGAGGCGTGGGAGATCCTGGTCGAGAACCGCGACGTCCTCGACAACCTGGTCCTGGCCCTCCTGGAGAAGGAGACCCTGGGCAAGGAGGAGATCGCCGAGATCTTCGCCCCCATCGTCAAGCGGCCGGCCCGTCCGGCCTGGACCGGCTCGTCCCGCCGCACCCCGTCCACGCGTCCGCCGGTCCTCTCCCCCAAGGAGCTGGCCCTGACGAACAGCGCGAACGGCACGGCCTCGGTGGACACCACCAAGGGCATCGACATCGCCCCCGAGGACACCCCGGAGCCCTGAGCCCCGGACCCCCGGAATGGAAGCCGCGCCCCCACAGGTTCTAGCCTGTGGGGGCGCGGCTTTTTTCGCGCCCAGTCAGACCAGACGGAACGAGGCACAGATGACCGACCCGGTGACGCTGGACGGCGAAGGCACGATCGGCGAGTTCGACGAGAAGCGCGCCGAGAACGCCGTACGAGAGCTCCTCATCGCGGTCGGCGAGGACCCGGACCGCGAGGGTCTGCGGGAGACTCCGGCGCGCGTGGCACGGGCGTACAAGGAGATATTCGCCGGGCTGCGGCAGCAGCCCGAGGACGTGCTGACGACCACGTTCGACCTGGGCCACGACGAAATGGTGCTGGTCAAGGACATCGAGGTCTACTCGACCTGTGAGCACCACCTCGTCCCGTTCCACGGGGTGGCCCACGTGGGGTACATCCCGTCGACGACGGGCAAGATCACGGGTCTTTCGAAGCTGGCCCGGCTGGTCGACGTCTACGCCCGCCGCCCCCAGGTGCAGGAACGTCTCACCACGCAGGTAGCGGACTCGCTGATGGAGATCCTGGAGCCGCGCGGCGTCATCGTGGTCGTCGAGTGCGAGCACATGTGCATGTCGATGCGCGGCATCCGCAAGCCGGGAGCCAAGACCATCACCTCGGCGGTCCGGGGCCAGCTGCGCGACCCCGCGACCCGCGCCGAGGCGATGAGCCTCATCATGGCGCGCTGACGCGCTCCGACGGTGGTTTCAGGCCCGGGCTCCGCCCGGGCCTTCGTCGTCTTCCGGGAGTTTGCAGACGCGCTCCAGGAAGAGGGCGGCGGCGATGACGCCGAGGCCGGCGACGACCGCGGCGGCGGCGTAGAGGGCCTGGTCGCGGCGGGCGGGGACGTCGAGGGAGCCGAGGAGGAAGACGCCCACGCCGCCGTAGAGGCCGGCGACGAGGGCGGCGACCAGGGCGCTGGCCTGGCCGAAGACGACCGCGCGGGCGGCCATCAGGGGTTCGACGCCCTTGGCGCCGGGGCGGCGCTCGCGCTGGGCCTTGAGGCGGACCCGGATCGAGAGGGCGGTGGCGGTGAGGACCACCGCGATCACGGCCAGGACGATGGGCGCGGCGAGCGGCACGCTGGGGAGCGTGCCGACCGAGTCCCAGAGGCGGGCGCCGCCCCAGGAGAGGATGCCGGCGACCAGGAAGAGTCCGGCGAGCACCTTGAGCCGCAGTTGTTTCACCGGGTGTCCTTCACGTGGTCGCGGGTGGTCTGCCACGTAGCGTAACGACTACTCGGGGAGACGGAGTTCCAGATCGGTGCGGGGCGTCAGGCCGGCGCGGTCGACGGCGGCCAGGAGGGCGCCCACGGGGCCGTGGCCGGGGAGCTGGGCCTCCGGGTCCACATCGTGCCAGGGGGCCAGCACGAAGGCGCGCTGGTGGGCGCGGGGGTGGGGGAGGGTGAGCACGGGGTCGTCGGAGACCACGTCGGCGTACGTGATGATGTCGACGTCCAGCGTGCGGGCGCCCCAGCGCTCGTCCCGGACGCGGAGGAAGGCCTCCTCGACGGCCTGGGCGCGCTCCAGGAGGGAGGAGGGCGGGAGGGTCGTCTTCACGAGGGCGACGGCGTTGAGGTACGAGGGCTGGCTGCCCGGCTCGACGCCCCAGGGCTCGGTCTCGTAGACGGGGGAGACGGCCTTGACGCGGAGGCCGGGGGTGTCGCCGAGGGCGTCGACGGCTCCCTGGAGGTTCTCCAGGCGGTTGCCGAGGTTGGCGCCGAGGGCGAGGACCGCCCAGCGGGGGTTGGAGAGGGTGGTGTCGGCGGCGTCGACGGCGGCGACGACGGCGGCCGGTACGGGCTGGACGGTGGGGTCGCTCTGGGTCGGCTTCATCGTCGGCTCCGGGTGATCGTGATGGTGACGTCGTCGAAGGGGACGGTGATGGGGGCGTCCGGCTTGTGGACGACCACCTCGACCTCCTGTACGCCCGCGTGGCTGAGGCACTGCTGGGCGATGCGCTCGGCGAGCGTCTCGATCAGGTCCACGGGCTCGCCCTGGACGACGTCGACGACCTCCTCGGCGACGACGCCGTAGTGGACGGTCTTGGTGAGGTCGTCGTCGGCGGCCGCCGGGCGGGTGTCCAGGCCGAGGACCAGGTCCACGATGAAGGTCTGGCCCTCCTCGCGCTCCTTGGGGAAGACGCCGTGGTGACCTCGGGCCTTGAGGCCGCGCAGCGCGACACGATCCACGCGAATCACTCCTGCTGTCGTAGTTGCGGGGGAACGCAGCCGGGTGCGGACGGCCGGGTGTCCTGCATCGAATCTACCTGCGGGCACCGACAGCGCTTGCTGTCGGGGCCGTCAGGCGGAGTTTTCGGGGTGGTCGTCGGGGGCCCCGGGGGGTGTGTCGTCCTCGGGTCCGGCGATGACGGGGGAGGCGTGGTGCGACCAGATCCGCCAGCCTTCGGGGGTCCGGCGGAAGGCGTTGGTGGCCACGACGAGCTGTCCGACGAGGGGGCCGAGTTCGGCGCCGTCCTCGGCGGGGCCGCCGCTGAGGATGTTCTCGGTGCAGGTGACGAGGGCGGTGTCGCCCGCGAGGGAGATCCGTACGTCGGTGAGGAAGAACTGGATGTAGTCGGTGTGCGCCATGATCAGCGCGTACGAGCGGAGCACCTCGCCGCGGCCGGTGAGGACGGGCCAGCCGGGGTGGACGCAGGAGATGTCGGTGGCGCCGTCGTCGAGCCAGAGGTTTTCGAGGCGGTCGAAGTCGCCTTCCTCCATCGCGGTGTAGAAGGCGGTGTTGGCGGCCTCGACGGCGGTGCGGTCGGGGGCGCGTCCGGCTTCGTGGCCGCCGGTCACCGGGCTCCTTCGACGGCGCGGGCGACGCGTACGGCGTCGGCGGTGGCGCGGACCTCGTGGACGCGGACGGCCCAGGCGCCCTCGTGGGCGGCGAGGGCGGAGACGGCGGCGGTGGCGGCGTCGCGTTCGCGGGCGGGCGGTGGGGTGGCGCCGGGTTCGCGGGTGAGGACGTGGCCGAGGAAGCGCTTGCGCGAGGCGGCGACGAGGAGGGGGCGGCCCAGCGCGCGCAGCTCGGGGAGGTGGGCGACGAGGGCGAGGTCGTGGGGGGCGAGTTTGGCGAAGCCGAGGCCGGGGTCGATGACGATCCGCTCGGGGGCGACGCCGCCGTCGATGACGGCCTCCATCCGGGTGCGGAGTTCGGTGACGACCTCGGTGACGACGTCCTCGTAGACGGCGAGGCTGTTCATGTGGTCGCTGAAGCCGCGCCAGTGCATGACGACGAAGGGGACCTCGGCGGCGGCGACGGCGGGGATCATGCCGGGGTCGGCGAGGCCGCCGCTGACGTCGTTGACGAGGGTGGCGCCGGCCTGGACGGCGGCCGTGGCGACGGAGGCGCGCATGGTGTCGACGGAGACGGTGACGCCTTCGGCGGCGAGGCCGCGGACGACGGGGACGACCCGGCGGAGCTCCTCCTCCTCGTCGACGCGGGTGGCGCCGGGGCGGGTGGACTCGCCGCCGACGTCGACGAGGTCGGCGCCCTGGGCGACGAGGTCGAGGCCGTGCTTGACGGCGGCCGTGGTGTCGAACCAGCGGCCGCCGTCGGAGAAGGAGTCCGGGGTCACGTTGACCACGCCCATGACCGCGCAGCGGTCCCACTCGGGAAGGCCGAGGGGAGCGCCCCGGTCGATCGTCGTACTCATACGACCAGCGTAGGGCCCGGCGGGGCCGGGGGCGGTTTCAGGCCGCACTGGCCTCGTGTTCCCGGCTGGTGCGCGGGGGGACGACGTGGGGGCAGGGGCGGGGGGCCCGGAGGGGGCGGCGGCGGGCGAAGGGGCGGGGCAGGGAGAGGGTGAGGAAGCCTTCGGCCTGCATGGCGGCGAGTCCGATGCGGGGGAGGTCGCGGCCGGTGCGGTAGACGACGAAGCGGGGTTCCCAGCGGGGCTGGAACTTGGCGTTGAACTTGTAGAGGGACTCGATCTGGAACCAGCGGGAGAGGAAGAGGAGGAGGCCGCGCCAGAGGCGGAGGACGGGGCCGGCGCCGATGCGTTCGCCGCGGGCGAGGGTGGAGCGGAACATGGCGAAGTTGAGGGAGACGCGGCGGATGGCGAGGTCGGGGGCGGCCTGGAGGGCGGCGACGATGAGGAGTTCGTTCATGCCGGGGTCGGCGGAGCGGTCGCGGCGCATGAGCTCCAGGGACATGCCGTCGGCGCCCCAGGGCACGAAGTGGATCATGGCTTTGAGGTCGCCGTAGGGCCCGTCCGGGTGGTCGGGGTCGGCGAGGTGGGCGGTCGCTATGACGGCGTCGCCGTCGCCGGGGGCGCCGATGCGGCCGAGGGCCATGGAGAAGCCGCGTTCGGTGTCGGTGCCGCGCCAGTCGGCGGCGGCCTTGCGGACGAGGTCGAGTTCCTCGTCGGAGAGGTCGCGGACCCGGCGTACGCGGGTGGTATAGCCGCCGCGCTCGATGCGTTTGACCATCTGGCGGACGTTGCGCATGGCGCGGCCGGCGAGGGAGAAGGCGTCGACGTCGATGACGGCCTCGTCGCCGAGTTCGAGGGCGTCGAGGCCGGTCTCGCGGGTCCAGACCTGGCCGCCGGTCTCGGAGCAGCCCATGACGGCGGGGGTCCAGGAGTGGGCGCGGGCCTCGTCCATGAAGCGTTCGATGGCGCCGGGCCAGGCTTCGACGTCGCCGATGGGGTCGCCGCTGGCGAGCATGACGCCGGAGACGACGCGGTAGCAGACGGCGGCCTTGCCGCTGGGGGAGAAGACGACGCCCTTGTCGTGGCGGAGGGCGAAGTGGCCGAGGGAGTCGCGGCCGCCGTGGCGGTCGAGGAGGGCGCGGAGCCGGGTCTCGTCCTCGTCGGTGAGGCGGGCGGCGGGGTGTTCGGGGCGGAGGGCGAGGTAGAGGGTGGTCAGCGCGGTGAGGGTGCCGAGGGCGCCGAGGGAGTAGCCGACGGTCCAGTCGACGCCGTGGGTGTAGGCGACCGGGCCCTCGACGCCGAAGAGTCCGAGGAGGACGTGTTCGAGGCGGTCGGTGAGGCTGGGGTCGCCGACGACGCGGCGGGGGTGGGCGCTGACGACGACGAGGCCGAGGACGAGGGAGCCGGCGCCCATGACGACGAAGTTGGCGAGCGCGCGCCAGCGGCTGCGGGGGTCGGGGAGGGCGGCGAACTGGTCGCGGTGGCGCAGCAGCAGGGCGAGCAGGCCGAGGGAGAGCAGGGAGCCGATGACCGAGTGGCGCCAGACGAACTGGGCGGCGGCGCCGAGCGGCAGGAGGAGGACGACGGCCCGCCAGGCGCGGCGCTTGTGGCGCTTGAGGCCGTGGGCGACGACGAGCAGGAGGACGCCGGCGCAGAGGGACACGGCGGCGGAGAGGGGGCCGAGGGCGCCGGGGAGGACTTCGGCGAGGGCGTGGACGCGGCTGGCGCGGAACCGGGGGAAGACCCCGGCGGCGATGTCGAGGAGGCCGACGAGTGTGCAGGCCGTGCCGATGAGGGCGGGGACCCGTTCCGGGTGGGGGCCGCGGAGAACTCGGCGGACCCGAACCGGAACCGATGATGTTTTGTCCCCATCTACCGTGACAGACATCGCTTCCCGCGCTTCCCGTGCTTCCGTGGTCGTTTTCGGCCCTGTTCGGGGCGCTCCTTAGGACGGGGCTGCGCGGGGGCGGGTTCATTCGGGCACAGGAAATTCTCAGGAAGTCGTCGGGGCGTCCGGGAACTCGTACTCAGGAAGGTGCGGACGTCTGATGGGTCTCACGAGTGGCGCGGCGCTCGTCACGGCGGTGGCGGTGGCCGTCGCGCTGTTCTCGGTCACGGTGCTGCTGTGGCCGCGGCTGGCCCGTCGGGGCTGGCGGCCGGTGCTGGGCAGGGTGGGGCTGCTGTTCGCGACGCAGCTGGCGCTGTTCGCGGCGGTGGGGCTCGCGGCGAACCGTTCCTTCCTCTTCTACGGCTCCTGGGCGGATCTGTTCGGCCAGGAGCAGGAGATGGGGGTGGTCGTCGACCACGGCGCCGCCGCGAAGGACGTACGCGTGGTGGGGAAGCGGGCCGTGGACGTGCCGGGCGGGGCGCGGCCGTCGGTGGGCGGGCAGATCCAGGAGGTGGTGGTGAGGGGGGACCGGTCGGGGATCACCTCGCCCGCCTTCGTCTACTTGCCGCCGGAGTACTTCCAGGAGCGGTACGCGAAGCGGTCGTTCCCGGCGGCGGTGGTGCTGACGGGGTACCCGGGCACGGCGGAGAACCTGATCAAGGGGCTGAAGTACCCGAGGACGGCGTACCTCCAGGCGAAGGAGGGGCGGATGCAGCCGATGGTCCTGGTGATGCTGCGGCCGACGGTGGCGCCGCCGAGGGACACCGAGTGCGTGGACGTGCCGGGCGGCCCGAAGGCCGAGACCTTCTTCGCCGAGGACCTGCCGCGGGCGGTCTCGGAGACGTACCGGGTGGGGACGAAGCCGCGGAACTGGGGGTTCATGGGGAACTCGACGGGCGGCTACTGCGCGCTGAAGATCGCCCTGCACCATCCGGACCGGTTCACGGCCGGGGCGGGCTTCTCGGCGTACTACCGGGCGGCGGAGGACGTGACGACCGGTGACCTCTTCCACGGGGACCGGGGGCTGCGGCAGCGGGCCGACCTGCTGTGGAGTCTGGACCACCGGCCGCAGCCGGCGTCGTCGTTCCTGGTCACGACCTCGAAGTCCGGCGAGGGGAACCTGAAGGGGACCCGGGAGTTCATCCGGAAGGTGAAGAGCCCGGCGCGGGTCTCGTCGATCACGCTGGAGAGCGGTGGGCACAACTTCACCACCTGGAACCGGGAGATCCCGCCCGGTCTGGTGTGGATGAGCGGGAAGCTCCGGGCGGACTGACGTCCGGGCCGTCTCCCCCGGATCCCGCCGGGCGCCCGGCGGGACCCGGAGGAGACGGCCTAGTCGGTGGCGCGGCGCAGGGCGCGGTGGACCCCGGTGGGGGTGAGGGTGCCGAGCGGTCGGCCGTCCGTGTCGGTGACGGTCAGGTGCCCGGAGTCGTCCTGGAGGAGCAGGGCGAGGGCGTCCTTGAGGGTGCCGCCGAGGGGGACGGAGCGGGGTACGGGGACGGGGGCGCCGTCCGCACGCGCGCGCGTGGCGGGTGTCTTCGCGGGGCCGTCCGGCAGCGGGTCGAGGTCCTCGGCCGTGACGGGGGTGACGGCGAGCCGCTTGAGGGCGCGGTCGCCGCCGACGAAGTCGGCGACGTACGGCGTGGCGGGGGAGGCGAGGACGGTGGCCGGCGTGTCGAACTGCTCGATGCGGCCCTGTCCGTAGACGGCCATGCGGTCGCCCATCCGGACGGCCTCCTCGATGTCGTGGGTGACGAGGAGGACGGTCTTGCGGACGGTGGCCTGGAGGGCGAGGAACTCGTTCTGGAGCCGTTCGCGGACGACCGGGTCGACGGCGCCGAAGGGCTCGTCCATGAGGAGGACCGGCGGGTCGGCGGCGAGGGCGCGGGCCACGCCGACGCGCTGGCGCTGTCCGCCGGAGAGCTGGGCGGGGTAGCGGGGGCCGTGGACGGCGGGGTCGAGGCCGACGAGTTCGAGGAGTTCGGCGGCGCGCGCGCGTGCGGCGGCCTTCTTCCAGCCGAGCAGGGCGGGGACGGTCGCGGTGTTGTCGAGGACCGTGCGGTGGGGGAAGAGGCCGACCTGCTGGATGACGTAGCCGATCTTGCGGCGCAGGGCGACCGGGTCCACCCCGGAGACGTCCCGGCCGTCGACGAGGACGCGGCCGGCGGTCGGTTCGACCAGTCGGTTCACCATCATCATCGTGGTCGTCTTGCCGCAGCCCGAGGGGCCCACGAGCGTGACGAGCTCACCTTCGGCGACCTCGAAGGAGAGGTCGTCGACCGCGGTGGTGCCGTCCGGATAGCGTTTGGTCACCTGTTCGAACCGGATCATGGCCCCATTCTGTCCCCTCGTCATCCGGCCCGTGTGAAGGCGGTGTTGCGGCGACGTGGCGGAACGGCGGCGCGGGGTCGCGGACCGGCCGCGTTGTCGGTGGCGCGGGTTAGGGTCGCCAGACACACGTTCTAACGGCGGCGGCCTGGGGGAGGTCCGGATGAGCGCGCCGAACTGCCTGGTCGCCAACGACTGGATCTGCGGGGAGTACCTGCGCACCCGCCGGGAGGAGCTGACCGACGCGCTGGTCCAGCACATCGGCCTCACCACCGCCTCCGTGGCGATCGCGCTGCTCGTCGCCGTGCCGCTGGCCCTCCTCGTCAGGGCCCGGCCGCGCCTGGCCGCCCCGGTCCTCGGGCTGACCACCCTGCTCTACACGGTGCCGTCGCTCGCCATGTTCTCGCTGCTGCTGCCCGTCTTCGGGCTCTCCTCGGCGCTCGTCGTCACCGGCCTGGTGCTGTACGCGCTCACGATCCTGGTGCGGAACACGCTGGCAGGCCTCGAAGCCGTCCCCGCCGAGACCCGGGAGGCCGCCCGCGGCCTCGGCTTCGGCCCCTGGCGGCTGCTCTGCCGGGTCGAGCTGCCCCTCGCGCTGCCGGTCCTGATGGCCGGCGTCCGGATGGCCACCGTCTCCACCATCGCGCTCACCACCATCGGCTCGGTCGTCGGCCGCGGCGGCCTCGGCAACCTCATCGAGGACGCCCTGCCCACCTTCTTCAAGGCGCAGGTGCTCGCCGCCTCGGTGCTCTGCGTGCTGCTCGCCGTCGTCGCCGACCTGCTGCTCCTGGGGCTCCAGCGGCTGCTCACGCCCTGGGCCCGGGCCCAGGGCGCGCCGGGGGGTGGGTGAGGTGGGGGTCGTGACGGACGCGTGGACCTGGCTTACCACCGGTGCGCACTGGACCGGCGGGGAGGGCATAGGCGCGCGCCTCGCCGAGCACGCGTACGTGAGCGCGCTGGCGCTGCTGATCGCCGGCGCGGTCGCGCTGCCGCTCGGGCTGTGGCTCGGCCACCTCGGGCGCGGCGGCGCGCTGGCGGTCAACGTGTCGAACGTGGGGCGGGCGGTCCCGGTCTTCGCGGTCCTCGCCCTCTTCATGGTCTCCCCGCTGCGGAACGCGGGCTACGTGCCGACCGTGACCGCCCTGGTCCTCTTCGCGGTGCCGCCGCTGCTGACCAACGCGTACGTGGGGGTGCGCGAGGTCGACCGGGCGGCCGTCCGGGCGGCCCGGGGCATGGGGATGACGGGCGGCCAGGTCTTCCGGCGGGTCGAACTGCCGCTGGCGGCCCCCGTGGTGATGACCGGGATCCGCTCCGCCGCCGTCCAGGTGGTCGCCACCGCGACCATCGCCGCCATGGTCGGCCAGGGCGGCCTCGGCCGGATCATCACCGCCGGCTTCGCGCTCTACGACACCGCGCAGGTGGTCGCGGGCGCCGTCCTGGTGGCGCTGCTGGCGCTCGCGGTGGAGGGCCTGCTGGTCGGTCTGGACCGGCTCCTCGTGCCCAGGCCGCCCCGGCCGCCCAGGACTTGACGTATCTGCACACCGAGAGCGAAGGACTGATTCCGTGAAGAGGATCTCGCGCGCCACCGGCGCGCTGCTGGGTGCCGCCGCGCTGGCCGTCTCGCTCACCGCGTGCGGCGGCGACAGCCTGGAGCAGGGCAAGGAGAAGAGCTCCGGGGGCTCCGGCGGCGACAAGGGCTCGCTGGTGGTGGGCGCCGCCGCCTTCACCGAGTCGAAGGTGCTCGCCGAGCTGTACGCGCAGCTGCTGCGCGACGCGGGCTACTCGGTCTCGGTCACCACCGTGAAGAACCGGGAGCTGTACGAGCCCGCCCTGGAGAAGGGCGAGATCGACGTCGTACCGGAATACGCGGCGACGCTCGCGGAATTCCTCAACGCGAAGGTGAACGGCCCGAAGGCGCCCGAGGAGAAGCCGGTCGCCTCCGGTGACGCGAAGGCCACCGTGGAGGCGCTGCGGAAGCTCGCGGAGCCGCGCGGACTGAAGGTCCTGGAAGTCGGCGAGGCGGTCGACCAGAACGCCTTCGCGGTGTCCAGGGAATTCGCCGCGAAGAACAAGCTGAAGACCCTTTCGGATCTCGGCGCGGCGAAGCTCGGGGTGAAGATCGCGGCGGGTGACGAATGCGCGGTCCGCCCCTTCTGCGCCCCCGGTCTGAAGAAGACCTACGGGATCGACGTGACGGGCGTCGACCCCAAGGGCGTGGGCACCCCGCAGGCCAAGCAGGCCGTCAAGGACGGGGTGGACCAGCTGGTCCTGACGACCACCACGGACGCCACGGTGGACGCCTTCGGCCTGGTCTTCCTGGAGGACGACAAGCACCTGCAGAACGCCGACAACGTGCTGCCGGTGGTGAACGAGAAGGAGGCCGGGGCGCCCGAGGTCGCCACCGCGCTCGACAAGATCACCAAGGTGCTGACCACCGCGGATCTCGCCGAACTCAACCGCAAGGTCGACGCCGAGCGGGCGAAGCCGGAGGACGTCGCCGCCGCCTATCTGAAGGAGAAGGGGCTGGTCGGCAAGTAGTCGCCGGAGAGGGGAAGTCGGCCCGAAGCGGAAGCGGAACGAGGTCTCTCCGATTCCGTTGTCGAGAAGTGGCCAAATGATTGCCGGGCCGACCCCCCACGCCGTGCCTACGCACGGTAAATTTCAGGCCATGCCACGTGGACGCCACCGTCATTCCCCGCCTCTGCACAAGCTGATGCCGCCCTCCGCGGTCGCCGGCGCCGCGGTCGTCTGCGCCGCGGCGGCCTGGATCCCCGGGGAACTCGTGGTCGTGCGGCTGCTCGCCGCCGCGGCGGCGGCCGCCGCCGTCACCGGTGCCGTCCTCATGCGCGGCTGGGACCGCAGCGCCGGCCGGCAGGTCGCCGAGCTGACCCGCGCCCGCACCGCCGACCAGTGGAAGGCCGAGGAGCGCCTCGCGGAACTGGAAGCGGACCTGGAGGAGTCCCGCGCCCTGCGCATCCGCCTGGACGCCAAGCTCCGCGCCAAGCGCGTCGAACTGGCCGGGCTGCGCGGCGAGCACGCCGACCTGCTGCGCCGCTACGCCACCGCCGAGACCGAGCGCGCCAGCGCCCTGGAAGGCCGCCGCGTCCTGGCCCAGGCGAACGCCGAGGCCCCCAAGGAGCTGCCCGCCGCCGGGTCGACGCCCACCCCGGAGGCGTACCGCCGCGCCGCCAAGGCCCTGCGCGACCTGCCCCGCAACGCCGCCGCCCAGAAGGCCCGCCGCACCGCCGAGGCGGCCCGCGCCCGCGACCTCGCGGAGCGCGCCGCCGAGACGGAGGAGCCGCGCGGCCGCCACGCCGCCGAGCAGCACGCCCGCCCGGCGGGCCGGGAAGCCGCGGCGGACGAGGACGCTCCGGCCGGTCCCGCGGCGCTCGGGCCGGGCGCGGCCCCCGCGAAGGCCCTGGCCCCGGCGGCCGTTCCGGCGCAGGACCGGACCCCGGCGGTCCCGGCGGCCAGCGCGATCGTCCCGTACGCGGCCCGCCGCCCGGTCCAGCGCACCGAGGGCGGCTTCGACTTCTTCGGCACGCAGAACGGCACGCAGAACGCTCCGCAGGGCGGTCCGCAGAACGGCACGCAGAAGGCGGCCATCGAGGCCGTCCAGGACACCGACCTCGCCGACGTGGTGGGCGAGGAGGTCCTGGAGGAGGCCCGCACGGCCGCCGCCCGGCTCGCGGCCCCCGCTCTGACCACCGTCCCGGCCTCGGCCGCCACCACCGCCTCGGCCACCGCGGCCTCCGCCACCGGCCCGGCGCCCGTGCGGGGCACCGACGAGGCGGCGGACGAGCCCGTGGTGGTCCGGCCCTCCGCCGCCGGTCCGATCGGCCAGGTCATCGACCTGACCGCGCACGACGAGACCGAGCAGCTCGACCTCGCCGAGCTGCGCGGCGCCGTCAACCAGTGACCCGTACCGTCGGCCTCCTCCTCCCGGAGGAGGCGCGGGCCCGTCGCGACGAGCTGATCGCCCTGTGCGCCCAGGCCTTCGGCGGCGCCCCCTGGCACGAGCCGCCGCTCGGCGCCGTACGGACCGTGGACCGGCTGCTCGACTCCGCCGCCCGGCGTCCCGACTTCCGCGCCGAGGCCGCCCTCGGCCCCGACGGCGCGCTCCTCGGCCTCGCCGCCGGCTGGACCGACACCGTCCTCTCCGGCGAGGACCCCGCCTTCGAGCTCGCCGAACTCGTCGTCGCCCCCGCCCACCAGGGCCGAGGCCTCGGCCGCGCCCTCCACGACGCCCTCCTCGCGCGCGCCGGCGCCGGGACCGCGCTCCTGATGACCCTCGACGCTCCGGAGCTGACGGACCGGTACGCCCGCTGGGGGTGGACGGTCGCCGACCGCCGCCGCCCCGCCCGGGAGACCCGGGACTACGTGGTGATGCACCGCCCCTGAGCGGGGCTCACTTGTCGATGTCGCCGACGACGAAGAAGAACGACCCCAGGATCGCGACCATGTCCGCGACCAGCGTCCCCGGCAGCAGCTCCACCAGCGCCTGGATGTTGTTGTACGAGGCCGAGCGCAGCTTCAGCCGGTACGGGGTCTTCTCGCCCTTCGACACCAGGTAGTAGCCGTTCAGCCCGAGCGGGTTCTCCGTCCAGGCGTACGTGTGTCCCTCCGGCGCCTTCAGGACCTTCGGCAGCCGCTGGTTGACCGGCCCCTGAGGCAGCTCGGCGATCCGGTCGAGGCAGGCGTCGGCCAGCTCCAGGGCGTTGTGCGTCTGGTCGAGGAGGCACTCGAAGCGGGCCAGGCAGTCGCCCTCCTGGCGGACCACGACCCGCAGGGTGTCCTGGAGCTCCCCGTAGGCGAGGTAGGGCTCGTCGCGCCGCAGGTCGAAGTCGACGCCGGAGGCGCGGGCGATCGGACCGGAGACCCCGAAGGCGTGCACCGTCTCGGGGGCCAGGACGCCGACCCCGCGCGTGCGGGCCCGGAAGATCTCGTTGCCGAGGACCAGCCGGTCGTACACGTCCATCCGCGACCGCACGTCGGCGACCGCCTGCCGGGCCCGGCCGAGCCAGCCCGCCGGCAGGTCCTCCTTGAGGCCGCCGACCCGGTTGAACATGTAGTGCATCCGGCCGCCGGAGACCTCCTCCATCACCGTCTGGAGCTCCTCGCGCTCCCGGAAGGCGTGGAAGACGGGCGTGATCCCGCCCAGCTCCAGCGGGTAGGACCCCAGGAACATCAGATGGTTGAGGACCCGGTTCAGCTCCGCGAGCAGCGTCCGCAGCCAGACGGCCCGCTCCGGCACCTCCATGCCGAGCATCCGCTCGACGCCCATCACCACGCCGAGCTCGTTGGAGAAGGCGGAGAGCCAGTCGTGGCGGTTGGCCAGCATGACGATCTGGCGGTAGTCGCGCGCCTCGAAGAGCTTCTCGGCGCCCCGGTGCATGTAGCCGACGACCGGCTCGGCGTGCCGGATCACCTCGCCGTCGAGCACGAGCCGCAGCCGGAGCACGCCGTGCGTGGAGGGGTGCTGCGGGCCGATGTTCAGCACCATGTCGGTGCTCTCCGCCGCGCCGCCGATGCCCACCGTGGTCTCCGTCATGCCGGACAGTATCCCCCGCCGCGCGGCCCGCCGACGGGCGAGCCCCCAGCCTGTGGACGACCACCCGCCACGGACCCTGTGGACGGACTACCGCCCGCCCGGCCTCCGGCCCTGTGGACGGACAACCGCCCACCCCGCCCCGTGCCCGTGGACGGGAAACACCGCCTGCCCGGCCCCGGGCCTGTGGACGGGCGACCACCCGTCCCGCCCCGTGCCTGTGGACGGAACACCGCCCACCCTGCGCCGTGCCTGTGGACGGGCAACCACCCGCCCGACCCCCGGGCCTGTGAACGGACTACAGCACGCCCGGCCCCCGGGCCTGTGGACAGACAACCGCACGCCCGGCCCCCGGCCCCGTGGACGGAACACCGCCCAACCGGCCCCCGTGCCCGTGGACGGAACACCGCACGCCCGGCCCCGGCCCCGTGGACGGACGACCGCCCCCGGAGCCCCGAGAAGCCCCGTCAGACCCGCTGGCTCAGCCACAGGAAGTCGCCCAGACCTCCGCGCGCCGTCAGTTCGGCCGCCTCCCCGGCGCCGGCGAGCGCCCGCACGTACGCCGCCGGATCGGTCGAGGCGAGCGCGAGCGGCGGTCGGCCGCCGGAGACCCCGAGCCGGCGCAGCGCCTCCCGCTGGGTCGTCAGCTCCGCCGGCACGCGCGCGTGGACCGCCGCCGCGCAGGCGTCCAGGGCCACATGGGACGTGAGGTCGCCGGTGCCGTCCGGGACCGGCGCGACCTCGCGGCCCGCCCGGAAGCCGGTCAGCGTGCCGAAGGGCGGCCGGGAGCCCCGTACGTGCCCGTAGTCCACGGCCACCGCCGTCCCCGCCGCCAGCGAGCCGACCGCCGCCGCCCACGCCTCGTCCCGGGGCCGGCCGATCTCCGCCCGCTCGCCCGGTTCCGCCGGCGGCCACCAGCGGGCCAGCCACTCCGCGTCCGGGCCCGTGACCGGGGCGCCGAGCCGCTCCGCTCCGTCGGCGCGTACCTCCACGTACCGGACCGTGCCGTCCTCGCCCACCTCGGCGACGTCCACCGGCACGTTGTCCAGCCACTCGTTCGCGAAGAGCAGGCCGCGCGCGCCCTCCGGGGGCCGGCCGGTCCACTCCACGCGCGGGTCGAGCCCGTCCGGCCGGGCGGCCCGCTCGACCGCGTACGCCCGCACCCGCAGCCCCGCCGGGACCACCGCGAGCACCCCGGTCACCAGCTCGCCCCGGCCCGCGCCCACGTCCACGAGAGCGACCTCGTCGGTGCCCAGCTCCTCCGCCGTCGCGACCAGCAGCCGGGCCACCGCCGCCGCGAAGAGCGGCGAGGCGTGCACCGAGGTGCGGAAGTGGCCCGCGGGGCCCTCGGGGCGCAGGAAGAACCCCCCGGGGCCGTACAGCGCCCGCTCGGTGGCCTCCCGCCAGCCCGTCCACTCCCGCACGCCCTCCGGCGGCCGTCCCGTCCCGTCCGTCACGTCATCCGTCACGCGCCCCAGTCTCCACCCCGGGGTGTACGGGTCCCGCCGCAAGGATCGACCGCTCGGTTGATCCCCCGCCCCTGTGCCTTCCCTACTCTGGGTTACGTGCAGCGCCTCTACGACTTCATCCGCAGCCACCCGACGGGCGTCGACGTCTTCTGGGCCGTCGTCCTCCTCGGGATGTCCCTGCTGTGGATCGGGGCGATCACCCCGGCCCTCGACAACCCCGTCGGCTACGGGGCGATCGCCGTGCTGTACTCCCTGGTCGTCGCCCTGCGGCGGCGGGCGCCGGAGAAGATGCTGGTCCTGACCGTCGCCCTCGGCGTCGTCCAGCTGGTCCTCGACATCGAGCCGTTCATGGCGGACTTCGCCATGCTCGTCATCGTCTTCACCGTCGCCGCGCACGACGGCCCCCGCTGGGCCTCCCGGCTCGCCCTCGCCGCCGGGCTGTGCGCCGCCCCGCTCTCCCATCTGAGATGGCCCCTGGAGGGCAACCTCTCGGTCCCCGCCCAGGTCTTCTTCGCGGTGATCATGGCCGTGCCGTTCGCCCTCGCCTGGGTCCTCGGCGACTCGCTGCGCACCCGCCGCGCCTACTTCGCCCAGCTGGAGGAGAAGGCCGCCCGGCTGGAGCGCGAGCGGGAGGCGCAGGCCAAGGTCGCGGTGGCCGCCGAGCGGGCCCGGATCGCCCGCGAGCTCCACGACGTCGTCGCGCACAACGTGTCGGTCATGGTGGTGCAGGCCGACGGCGCCGCCTACGTCATGGACTCCTCACCGGAGACCGCCAAGCAGGCCCTGGAGACCATCTCCACCACCGGCCGGCAGGCCCTCGCCGAGATGCGCCGGCTGCTCGGCATCCTGCGCACCGGCGAGCACCAGGAGGCGGGGGAGTACGTGCCGCAGCCCGACGTGGAGCAGATCGAGGAGCTCGTCGAGCAGGTCAGGGGCGCCGGGCTCACCGTCGACCTCGCCGTCGAGGGCACCCCGCGCGAGCTGCCCACCGGTGTCGGGCTGACCGCCTACCGGATCGTCCAGGAAGCCCTCACCAACACCCGCAAGCACGGCGGCCCCGACGCCGGCGCCAGCGTCCGGCTCGTCTACTTCGACGACGGCCTCGGCCTGCTCGTCGAGGACGACGGCCGGGGCGCGCCCCAGGAGATGTACGAGGACGGCGGCGCCGACGGGCGCGGCCACGGCCTCATCGGCATGCGGGAGCGGGTCGGCATGGTGGGCGGCACCCTGGACGCGGGGCCGCGCCCCGGCGGCGGTTTCCGGATCAGCGTCCTGCTGCCGCTCAAGCCCGCACACTGAGAGCCCGAGCCCGAGCCCGGCCGAGTCCGTGCCCCGTCCCCCTCACCGAAGGAACCCCATGTCCATCCGCGTGATGCTCGTCGACGACCAGGTGCTGCTCCGTACCGGTTTCCGCATGGTGCTCGCCGCCCAGCCGGACATGGAGGTCGTGGCGGAGGCGGGCGACGGGGCGGAGGCCCTGGAGGTGCTGCGCTCCACCGAGGTGGACGTGGTCCTCATGGACGTCCGGATGCCGCGCCTCGACGGGGTGGAGGCCACCCGCCGGATCTGCGCGGCGCCCGACGCCCCGAAGGTGCTCATCCTGACCACCTTCGACCTCGACGAGTACGCCTTCTCCGGTCTGAAGGCGGGCGCGAGCGGCTTCATGCTGAAGGACGTGCCGCCGGCCGAGCTGCTGGGCGCGATCCGCTCGGTGCACAGCGGCGACGCCGTGGTCGCCCCCTCGACCACCCGCCGCCTCCTCGACCGCTTCTCCCCGATGCTGCCGTCCTCCGGCCGGGAGCCCGAGCACCGCGAGGTGGAGAAGCTGACCGAGCGCGAGCGCGAGGTCATGCTCCTCGTCGCCCAGGGCCTCTCCAACGGCGAGATCGCCGCCCGTCTCGTCCTGTCGGAGGCGACGGTCAAGACCCACGTGGGCCGCATCCTCACCAAGCTGGGCCTGCGCGACCGCGTCCAGGTCGTCGTCCTCGCCTACGAGACGGGCCTGGTCCGCGCGGGCGGCGCCAAGGGCTGAGCGCCGCGGCTGCGCTCAGCGCGGCAGCGACTTCCCGGAGTCGGCGCTCAGCGCAGCAGCGACTTCCCGGAGCCGGTGCTCAGCGCAGCACCGACTCCAGGAAGTCGCTGCCCAGGCGGGCGACGACGGAGAAGTCGAGCTGGTGCAGGACGTAGCGGCCCCGGCGGCGGGTGGTCAGCAGCCCGGCCTTGCGCAGGACGGCCAGGTGGCGGGAGACCTCGGGGGCGGTGATGCCGCACGTCTCGGCCAGCTCGCTCGTCGAGTACGGGCCGCGCGCCAGGCTCCGGCACATCCGCATCCGCACCGGGTGGGCGAGCGCCTCCAGGCGGAGCCCCACGGTGCCGACGGACTCCAGGCCGCCGACCTCGCGGCTGGCCGCCGGGTACATGATCACCGGCTGCCAGCCGGGCGAGTAGAGGGCGATGAGGTGCGGGCGGCCGAAGGCGCTGGGCACCAGGGTCAGGGCGCCGGCCCCGGCGTCCGTCCGGGCCTCCACCAGCTTGTCGATCACGATCCGGGTGCCCTCGTGGTCCTCCTCCAGGCTCAGCGCCCCCGAGGCGTCCGCGAGGGCGTCGGCCAGCCCCTTGTGGCGCATCAGCTCCGTCTTGTGACGGGCGTCGGCGGCGAGCTGCACCCGGATCCGCCGCCAGGTGTCGGCGAAGAACGCCTCGTCGCAGTCCTCCAGGAGCCGCCGGAGCCACGCGCGCGTGGCGGTGGGGGCGGTGATCATCCGCTCGGCGAACGCGGCCTGGCGCGGGCCGCGCGCGGCGGCCAGGTCCAGGGCGCGGCGCCGGGACCCCGCGTCGACCAGCGGGGACGGGACGCCGCCCAGGGCGTAGCGCGGGCTGCACGAGATCTCCAGGGCGGCGCCGACGAAGGTCTCGTCGTCGATGAGGTCGAGGTCGTCGAGCTCCTCGGCCAGGGTCTCGCGGGGCCGTGCGGGCAGCAGGAAGTCCGAGCGGGTGGACCGCCACATGAAGTCGGCTTCCAGGAGCCGGTCGGCGAGGCCGGGTTCGAGCGAGGCGTTGGTCGCCGTCGCCCACGCGTGCTGGCCGGGGTGGTGCCCCGGCTCGGCGAGGACGTGCACGGCGTTGCCGAGTTCGGCCAGCGGCGAGGGGCTGAAGACGATCCGCTCGGGCGGCACTCCGGTGATGTCGATGGTCACGCTCACGCCCCCATGGTGCGGGATGCCCCGGGGCGGTCGTCGCTTCGATTGACGAGGGCCGTCAAACGAAGGGCGGGGCGGGCCGGTACGGACCCAGGGTGAACCCATGGACGCGATGCAGCAGCACCTCTTCGACAGCTACCGGGCCGCGCGGCGGGGCGAGCCCCCGCCGCCCGCGCCCGGCACCCACGACGTGGCCGTCCTGCGGGAGCTCCGCGACCACCGCCGCTTCGAGCGGGTGGTGGCCGGCCGCCCCGCGACCGGCCGCCTCGGCACGGCCCTGTCCCGCCTGCTGTCCCGCCTCGGCCTCCGGCGGCCGCGGGGAGGCCCCGTACGACCGTCCTGACCGGGCCGCGTCCGTCCTGACCGGGCCTCGGCCGTCTTGACCGGGCCTCGGCCGTCTTGACCGGGCCTCGGCCGTCCGGAACGGGCTCCGGCCGTCCGGAACGGGCTCCGGCCGCTCTGACCGGACCGCGACCGGCGGGTCGGTGGACCGGTGGACAGGCGGGGTGGTGGACCGGTGGGGCGGTGGGCAGGCGCCCGCGGGCAGGCTCCGTGCCGTACGGCCGCCCCGTGCCGTACGGCCCTCCCGGCCGGGCCTCGCCGCCACCTGGGCGCGTAGGGGCGCGTAGGGCCGGTTCCCGGTCTGCCGCTCAGCCGTCGACGAGCGCCAGGAAGTCCCGTACGGCCGTCCTGACGTCCTCGGCGGTCCACTCCAGGCCCGCCTCCGCCACCGTCAGCTCGGTCACGGCGACACCCGGCGGGCCGCCCGCGCCCGGGGCGAACCAGCGGCGGAAGAGACAGGTCCCGGTCCGCTCGGTCTGGGCGAGCGCGGCGGCCGTGAGGACGTCGGGCTCGTACGGGAGCCACACCTGGAACTGGTGGGTGTGCGGCACCTCCGGATGCACCCGGAACCAGCCGGGGCCGCCCGTGCCGCCGCCCGCCTCCGCGAGCGCCCCGCGCACCGCCTCGGCCAGCACGCGCGCGTGGGCCACGTACGAGGGCAGCCGGGGCAGTTCGGTGTCCAGGCCGCGCAGGGCCGCGAGGGCGACCGGGTACTGCTGGAAGACCTGGCCCCCGTACCGGTGCAGCCAGACCCGCGCCTCCGCGACCAGGTCCTCCGGTCCGGCGAGCGCCGCCCCGGAGATCCCGTCGAGGGACTTGTAGAAGGAGACGTACACGCTGTCGGCGAGCCCGGCGATCTCCGCGAGCGGGCGGCCGAGACGCGTCGGGCACTCCCACAGGCGGGCGCCGTCGAAGTGGACCACCGCGTCCCGTTCCCGGGCCGCCTCGACCGTCTCCGTCAGCTCCTCCCAGGTCGGCAGCACGAAGCCCGCGTCCCGCAGCGGCAGCTCCAGCATCAGCGTCCCGAAGGGCTCCGGGTGGTCCCGCACCTCCTCGGCCGTCGGCAGCCGGGGCGCGTCCGTCGGGTGGACCGTCCGCAGCCCCGACACGGCCCCGAGGGCGCCGCCCTCGTGGACCTCGGGGTGGGCCAGCGGATGGAGGGCGACGACCGGGCTGCCGGTGCGCTCCGCCCAGCAGCGCAGCGCCACCTGCTGGGCCATGGTGCCGGTGGGGAAGAAGACGGCGGCGGGCATGCCGAGCTCGGCGGCGACCCGCTGCTCCAGGACCTCCACCAGACCGTCGCCGTACACGTCGAGCGCCGCCTCCGCGAGGCCCGCGCCCTCGGCCCAGTCGGCGAGCGCGCGCAGCCGCACGCCGACCGTGCCCTCCGCGGACGGGCGCCACAGCGTCCGCGCGGCCCCGCCCCACACCTGGGCCCGGTACCGCCGCGCGGCGCCCGCGTCGGCGGTCTCCGCCGGAGCCTCGCCGGGCGTCGTCCCGGTCGCCTCACCGGATGCCTCCGGTGGCAGTTCATCCACAACCATGGACAGATCATCACACCGTGACCCGCACCACCGCTCGCGGCCTGTGGACAGCCGGAAGGAGCGCGAAACGCTGGCGTAGCATGACGAGAAATCGTCCGGTACCCGCCGAGGACTGGAACGGAAGGCCCGTAACCACCGTGAACGCACCAGCAGCGCCAGAACCCAGGGCCGAGGACCGGCCCGCCCGGCTCACCGTCGGGGTCGTCGGCGCCGGCCGCGTCGGCCCCGCCCTCGCCGCCTCCCTCCGGCTGGCCGGACACCGACCCGTCGCCGTCTCCGCGGTCTCCGACGCCTCCCGGCGCCGGGCCGCCGCGCTGCTGCCCGACGTGCCGGTGGTGGAGCCCGCGCGCGTGCTCGCGCTCGCCGACCTCGTCCTGCTCACCGTCCCGGACGACGCCCTGCCGGGCCTCGTCGAGGGACTCGCCGGGACCGGGGCCGTCCGGCCGGGGCAGCTGATCGTCCACACCTCGGGGCGGTACGGCGCCCGGGTCCTGGACCCGGCCCGGCGCGCGGGCGCGCTCCCGCTGGCCCTGCACCCGGCGATGACCTTCACCGGCACCGCCGTCGACGTGCAGCGGCTGGCCGGCTGCTCCTTCGGGGTGACCGCGCCCGAGGAGCTGCGGCTCGCGGCCGAGGCGCTGGTCATCGAGATGGGCGGCGAGCCCGAGTGGATCGCCGAGGAGGCCAGGCCGCTCTACCACGCGGCCCTCGCCCTCGGCGCGAACCACCTGGTCACCCTGGTGGCCCAGTCGATGGAGCTGCTCCGCACGGCCGGAGTGGCCGCCCCCGACCGGATGCTCGGCCCGCTCCTGGGCGCCGCCCTCGACAACGCGCTGCGGTCCGGCGACGCGGCCCTGACCGGTCCCGTCGCGCGCGGTGACGCCGGCACGGTCGCCGCCCACGTCGCCGAGCTCCGCAAGCACGCGCCCGGCACCGTCGCCGGCTATCTGGCGATGGCCCGTACGACCGCCGACCGGGCGCTGGCGCACGGCCTGCTCAAGCCCGAGCTGGCCCAGGACCTGCTGGGCGTCCTCGCCGCCGACCCCGCCGCCGACACGACCGGCCCCGCCGACGGGCCGCGAGGAGACGACCGATGACCCTGTCCGACCGGAAGAGCCCCGGGCGCCACGCGCCGGCGGAGCTGGTCTCCACGGTCGCGGAACTGGCACGCGCGCGTGCCGGCTTCGGCGGACCGCCGGGGCACAACGCCGTCGTCATGACCATGGGCGCGCTGCACGAGGGGCACGCCACCCTGATCCGGGCCGCCCGCGAGCGGGTCGGCACGGACGGCTTCGTCGTCGTCACCGTCTTCGTGAACCCGCTCCAGTTCGGCGCCGGCGAGGACCTCGACCGCTATCCGCGCACCCTCGACGCCGATCTGGAGCTGGCCTTCGCCGCCGGCGCCAGCGCCGTCTTCGCGCCCTCCGTCGACGAGGTCTACCCCGGCGGGCAGCCCCAGGTCCGGATCGCCGCGGGGCCCATGGGCGACCGCCTGGAGGGCGCCTCCCGGCCCGGGCACTTCGACGGCGTCCTCACCGTCGTCGCGAAGCTGCTCCACCTCACCGGGCCCGACCTGGCCTTCTTCGGCCAGAAGGACGCCCAGCAGCTGGCCGTCATCCGGCGCATGGCGCGGGACCTGAACTTCCCGGTCGAGATCGTCGGCGTCCCGACGGTCCGCGAGACCGACGGCCTCGCCCTGTCGAGCCGCAACCGCTACCTCTCGGACCCCGAGCGGCACACCGCCCTCGCCCTGTCCAGGGCCCTGTTCGCCGCCCGGGACCGGCTCGCCGCGCAGGAGGCGCTGCACGCGCGCGCCGTCGCCCTGCCCGGCGCCCAGGGCCGGGCGGGGAACCGCGCCGAGGGGCTGTCCCGGCTCGGCGAGGCCCGGGCCGCCGCCGACGCGCACGCGGTCGCGCAGGCCGCCGAGGGCGGCGGCGCCGAGGCCGTCCGGGCCGCGGCGCGCGGAGTCCTCGACGAGGCCGCGAAGGCCGAGCCGCCGCTGGTCCTCGACTACGTGGCGCTGATCGACCCGGCCGACTTCACCGAGGTCGACGACACCCACCGGGGCGAGGCGGTACTCGCGCTCGCCGCCCGCGTGGGCACCACCCGGCTGATCGACAACATCCCGCTGTTCTTCGGACCCACCCAGGGAGCCGCCACGTGACCGGAATACGACTGCACGCCCCCGAGCCCGGCTGGGACATCGACGCCGACGTGGTCGTGGTCGGCTCGGGCGTCGCCGGACTGACGGCCGCCCTGCGCTGCACCGCGGCCGGGCTCCGCACGGTCGTCGTCACCAAGGCCAACCTGGACGACGGCTCCACCCGCTGGGCCCAGGGCGGCATCGCCGCCGCGCTCGGCGAGGGCGACACCCCGGGCCAGCACCTCGACGACACCCTCGTCGCCGGCGCCGGGCTCTGCGACGAGCCGGCCGTCCGCCTCCTCGTCACCGAGGGCCCGGACGCCGTCCGCCGGCTGATGGCCACCGGCGCCGACTTCGACCGCACCGACGACGGCGAGATCGCCCTCACCCGCGAGGGCGGCCACCACCGCCGCCGGATCGCCCACGCGGGCGGCGACGCCACCGGCGCGGAGATCTCCCGCGCGCTGGTCGAGGCGATCCGCGAGCGGGGCGTCCGCACCATCGAGAACGCGCTCGTCCTGGACCTCCTGAGGGACGACGAAGGCCGCACCGCCGGTGTGACCCTGCACGTCATGGGCGAGGGCCAGCACGACGGCGTCGGCGCCGTCCGCGCCCCCGCCGTGGTCCTCGCCACCGGCGGCATGGGCCAGGTCTTCTCGGCCACCACCAACCCGTCGGTCTCCACCGGCGACGGCGTCGCCCTCGCGCTGCGCGCCGGCGCCGAGGTCTCCGACCTGGAGTTCGTCCAGTTCCACCCGACGGTGCTCTTCCTCGGTTCCGGTGCCGAGGGCCAGCAGCCGCTGGTCTCCGAGGCGGTGCGCGGCGAGGGCGCCCACCTGGTCGACGCGGACGGCGTCCGCTTCATGCTCGGGCAGCACGAGCTGGCCGAGCTGGCGCCCCGGGACATCGTCGCCAAGGCGATCACCCGCCGCATGCAGGAGCGGGGCACCGAGCACATGTACCTCGACGCCCGGCACTTCGGCGCCGAGATGTGGGAGCACCGCTTCCCGACGATCCTGGCCGCCTGCCGGGCGCACGGCATCGACCCGGTCACCGAGCCGATCCCGGTCGCCCCGGCCGCGCACTACGCCTCCGGCGGCATCCGCACCGACCTCGACGGCCGCACCACCGTCCCCGGCCTGTACGCCTGCGGCGAGGTCGCCTGTACGGGTGTGCACGGCGCCAACCGGCTGGCCTCGAACTCGCTCCTGGAGGGCCTGGTCTTCGCCGAGCGGATCGCCGCCGACATCGCCGAGAACGGCCCGCACCGCGAGGGCGTGCCGCGCACCGAGAGCGGGGAGGTGCTGACCCTGCTCGCGCCCGAGGTCCGCCGGGAGATCCAGCGGATCATGACCAGGGACGCGGGCGTGCTCCGCTCGGCCGCCTCCCTGACGTCGGCCTGCGACGCCCTGGAGGCGCTGCGGCAGGACACCGAGGAGGAGCGCAAGGCAGCCGAGCCGGGCGTCGACTCCTGGGAGACCACCAACCTGCTGTGCGTCGCCCGGGTCCTCGCCGCGGCCGCCCTGGCCCGCGAGGAGACCCGCGGCTGCCACTGGCGCGAGGACCGCCCGGACCGGGACGACGAGAAGTGGCGCCGCCACCTGGTCGTCCGCCTCGCGCCCGACCGTCGGCCGGTGGTGCACGTCACCGAGACCGCGGACTTTCCCCCCGTAACCCCCGAAGCCCCCAGGGAGCAGCAGCCGTGAGCACGCCCGAGGAAGCCCGTCCCGAGCCCGTGGACGTCCCTCTCATCCAGATCAGCTCGTACGAGGAGTCCGGCGGCTGCGGCGACGGCTGCGGCTGCGGCGACGCCGAGGAGTACGAGTGCGGGCTCGACCCCGCGCTCGCCCAGCTGCTCGCCGACGCCGGCCTCGACCCCGTACAGGTCGAGGACATCGCCCACCTGGCGATCGCCGAGGACCTCGACGGCGGCGTCGACGTGACGACCGTGGCGACCGTCCCCGAGGACGCCGTCGCGACCGCCGACTTCGTGGCCCGGGAGCCCGGTGTGGTCGCCGGCCTGCGGGTGGCGGAGGCGGTCCTGTCGATCGTCTGCACCGAGGAGTTCGAGGTCGAGCGGCACCGTGAGGACGGCGAGCGCGTCGAGCCCGGCGACCTGCTGCTCAGCGTCACCGCCCGCACCCGTGACCTGCTCACCGGCGAGCGCAGCGCGCTGAACCTGCTGTGCCGCCTCTCCGGCATCGCCACCGCCACGCGCGCGTGGGCGGACGCCGTGGAGGGCACGAAGGCCAAGGTCCGCGACACCCGCAAGACGACGCCGGGCCTGCGGGCCCTGGAGAAGTACGCGGTCCGTTGCGGCGGTGGCGTCAACCACCGGATGTCGCTGTCGGACGCGGCCCTGGTGAAGGACAACCACGTGGTCGCGGCCGGCGGTGTCGCCGAGGCCTTCAAGGCCGTCCGCGAGGCCTTCCCGGAGCTGGAGATCGAGGTCGAGGTCGACACCATGCACCAGGTCCGCGAGGTCCTGGACGCGGGCGCCGACCTGATCCTGCTCGACAACTTCACCCCGGGCGAGACCGAGGAGGCCGTGGCCCTGGTCGGCGGCCGCGCGGCGCTGGAGTCCTCCGGCCGGCTGACGCTGGAGAACGCGGCGGCCTACGCGGCGACCGGTGTGGACTACCTGGCGGTCGGCGGCCTCACGCACTCCTCCCCGATCCTCGACATCGGCCTGGACCTGCGCGAGGTGCGCGACTGATGCTCCTCACCATCGACGTCGGCAACACGCACACGGTCCTCGGGCTCTTCGACGGCGAGGAGATCGTCGAGCACTGGCGGATCTCCACGGATCCCAGCAGGACCGCCGACGAGATGGCGGTCCTGCTCCAGGGCCTGATGGGTATGCACCCGCTGCTCGGCGCCGAGCTGAGCGACGGGATCGAGGGGATCGCGATCTGCGCCACGGTCCCCTCGGTCCTGCACGAGCTGCGCGAGGTGACCCGCCGCTACTACGGGGACGTGCCGGCGGTCCTCGTGGAGCCCGGTGTGAAGACGGGCGTGCCGATCCTCACCGACAACCCGAAGGAGGTCGGCGCGGACCGCATCATCAACGCGGTCGCGGCGGTCGAGCTCTACGGCGGCCCGGCGATCGTGGTCGACTTCGGCACGGCGACCACGTACGACGCGATCACCCCGCGCGGGGAGTACGCGGGCGGCGCGATCGCCCCCGGCATCGAGATCTCGGTCGAGGCGCTGGGCGTGAAGGGCGCGATGCTCCGCAAGATCGAGCTGGTCAGGCCGCGCGGGGTGATCGGGAAGAACACCGTCGAGGCGATGCAGTCCGGCATCGTCTTCGGCTACGCGGGCCAGGTCGACGGGGTCGTGGCCCGGATGAAGCGCGAGCTGGTCGGCCCGAAGGGCGACCCCTCGGACGTCACGGTGATCGCCACCGGCGGCCTGGCGCCGATGGTCCTGCGGGACTCGGCGGAGATCGACCGGCACGAGCCCTGGCTGACGCTGATCGGCCTGCGCCTGGTCTACGAGCGGAACGTCTCCCGCATGTGACCCGGCGCGTGCGGCCCGGACGGGGTGCGACCCGGACGGGGCGTTGCGCGGCACGGAAGGCGGCGTACGCGCCCCGGACGCGGAGTACGCGGAGTACGCGGAGTACGCGGTCTGGGCGGTGCGGCCGGGCCCCGGCCGCGCGGGTCGTCGCAACCGCGACGGGGTCCACGCGCGCGGGGGAGGGAATCCGCAGGTGGAAGGGGTCCGACGCCGACGCGCCGGATGATCGCTAAGCGAAATTTGTCCGATTAGCGCGTATCGTCGGCCCATGCCCACGCCATACGGATCCCGCGGCGGCATGGCGTTCAGCGCGGACGAGCTGCGTGTGCTCCGACGCGCCCTCGCCAACGCCCTCCACCCCGCCCCCCTCCCGGACCAGGACGTCCGCGACGCCCTCCGTCTGTCCGACTCCGTGGACGAGGCCGCGCGCGAGGCGGACCGGCTGCGTGCCTTCCTCCTCGCCGACCTGGTCCGCTACCGCGAGAGCCTGCCCGGCTCGCTCGCCGGCTATCTGGGGCTCCTGGAGGAGGCCCTGGCCGGCGGGTACGACCCCGGGGCCGACGACCTCGCCGCGCTGCGCGCCCTGCGCGGCAACCCGGCCGCCGCCCGACTGCTCGACCGCTGCCGGCTCCTCGCCGAGCGCTCCGTGCGGGCCCGCCTCGCCCGGGTCTCCCAGGCCACCGCGAGCGCCTCCGCCACCGCCTCCCGGGGCCGGCTGCTCGCCCTGCCCGGCGGCCGCGCGGCGCAGGAGCCCCGGCCCAAGCCGTCGGCGCCGGACCCGTCCGAGCGTCCGGTGCCCAAGCCCTCGGAGGTCTTCCCGCCACGCCGACGCCCGGTACCCCCGCCCCCGCCCGAGGAGAGGGTCGCGGGCTAGCTACCCTGGTCGGCATGGACTACGTTTCCGCGCTCCTGCCCCCCGTCGTGATGGCCGCGTTCTTCATCGCCCTCATCGTGGTGATCGTCAAGTCCCAGGGTGGCCCGAACAAGGCCAAGGAGGACGCGGCGGTCGACGCGGCCCTGGCCCGCGCGGAGGCCGCCCGCCAGCCGGAAGGCCCCGACGCCTAGTACCCGCGAGACCCCGAGGGGCGCGCGACCGTCAACGGTCGTCGCCCCTTTTGTCGTGCTACGGCCGCGCTTCCACCATCAATAACCGCTATTACCGTTACCTCCCACTAGGGTGAGCCTGTGCCGCGCCCCCTGGGAGAACTCGAAGACGCCGTCATGACGCGCATCTGGCAATGGAACCGCCCGGTGACCGTCCGGGAAGTCCTGGAAGACCTCCAGCAGGAACGCTCCATCGCCTACACCACCGTCATGACCGTCTTGGACAATCTCCATCAGAAGGGCTGGGTGCGCCGGGAAGTCGAAGGCCGCGCCTATCGATATACGGCGGTCTCCACCCGCGCCGCCTACTCGGCCGCACTGATGAACGACGCCTGGGCGCAGAGCGACAACCCCGCGGCCGCCCTGGTCGCCTTCTTCGGGATGATGTCCCCGGAACAGCGCGAGTCCCTGAACGACGCCATCCGGATCGTCCAGCGCGACAGCCCGCTCCCCGCCGCGCCCGAGGAGGGCGGAGGGGAACCGGCGGCCTCCTAGCGGTACCGTCCCCCCATGTCGAAAGCCGTCACCGTACGCCGTGCCCGCACCTCCGACGTCGCCGCCGTACGACGCCTGGTCGACCCCTACGCGCGCCGCGGCATCCTCCTCGACAAGGCGACGGTGACGTTTTACGAGGCCATCCAGGAGTTCTGGGTCGCGGAACGCGACGAGGACGGCGAGGTCGTCGGAGTCGGCGCCCTGCACGTCATGTGGGAAGACCTCGCGGAAGTCCGCACGCTCGCCGTCGATCCCGAGTTCAAGGGCGCCGGCGTGGGGCATCAGCTGCTCACCAAGTTGTTGCAGACCGCGCGCTGGCTCGGTGTGCGCCGGGTTTTCTGTCTCACCTTCGAAGTCGAGTTCTTCGCGAAGCACGGCTTCGTCGAGATCGGCGAGACGCCGGTCGACGGAGATGTCTACGCGGAGCTCCTCCGTTCCTATGACGAGGGTGTCGCCGAGTTCCTCGGTCTCGAACGAGTGAAGCCGAACACCTTGGGCAACAGCCGGATGCTTCTGCACCTGTGACCGTATCCCCCGGCGAACCCCGGCGGAACCCTATGTCCGAATCGCGCACGTTTCCCGCGTTGCCGGGGATCTGAACCTCTCCCAGGGGTTTGTGTTTTTCCGGGAAAAGCGGTTTCCTTTCCGCGTACTGCATTTTCGATGAAAGGAAATCCGGTGGCACAGAAGGTTCAGGTCCTTCTTGTCGACGACCTCGACGGCGTCGAGGCGGACGAGACCGTGACGTTCGCGCTGGACGGCAAGACCTACGAGATCGACCTCACCACCGCCAACGCGGAAAAGCTCCGTGGCCTGCTCGAGCCGTACACCACGAGCGGGCGCCGCACCGGTGGCCGCACCACCGCGGGCCGCGGCAAGGGCCGTGTGGCCACCTCCGGCAGCCAGGACACGGCGAAGATCCGCGCCTGGGCCAAGGAGAACGGCATGGAGGTCAACGACCGGGGCCGCGTCCCCGCCCACGTCAAGGCGGCCTACGAGGACGCGAACCGCTGAGGCGTCCCCCACTGAGCCGCCGGCCCGCCGGCCCGGGCGCTCAGCAGCCGCAGCCGGTGGCACTCCACGGCGGCCGCGGCCACCAGGCGCGTCAGGCACGGGGCCTCCGCACGGCCCCAGGGCCCGGACCGCGGAGCCGGCAGCGAGGACTCCACCTCGCGCCCCGGCTCGGGGGCCCGCAGCCACACGGCGGCGCCCGGCGCGCCGGATCCGCCCCGCCCCGGAGGCGGGGGAGCGGTCATCCGGCCGTCGGCGCCCAGCGCCACGAGGTCCAGTGAGATGCCGCCCCACTCCAGCCACTCCAGCAGGCCGGGCAGCTCCTCCGCACTCCCCGCGGCCACCAGCAGTCGCATCCGGCGCCCCATCAGGGCCACCGGACCCGTCGCCGCGCCGACCCGGCGCAGCACCCCACGGCCGGCCGCGGCGGGAAGTTCGAGGACGTCGAAGCGGAGCCCCGTCACCAGCTGCACCGGCGGACCGGGCACCGTCGTCCACCCGAGCTCCCGCTCGTACCAGAGCGCGAGCGCCCGGTCGCCGTCGAGCGGCGAGCGGGGAAACGGGACGGTGAGGGCCATGTCCGGGGAACTCCCGGGGGGCCGGGGAGGTTACGGCCCGGTGCCCCGCCCGTGACGTAACGTTCCGGTCCGGGGACCCAAGGTGTCCGGTAATGGGGCGTACGAGCGCATTCGACGGCGCAACTCTGTTCGCTGGTAGCGGAGGGGCCCCGGGTGCGCCGCATGGAGTGTCGGACCCTACGGGTAAGACATTCCTAGTGGAGAGGGGTGACTCGTACGGCCGGTCCGTCTCACGTTCGCCATCGGCGTACTCAAGGCGGGGGTAACTACTTGGCCTGCGGGAACATCGTCTCGCACCATCGAGTTGGAGCATTTGTCGGCTGTTCGGCAGCGGGCCACCCCACGGACAAGGGGGTGATCCGGACGGATGTCGGCAGTTGGAATGAGCGGTCCCCGCTTGCGGGACTAAGCTGCGGAAGGACAGGGAGGGGATCGACCCCTAACTGACTGACCGCTCTGAGGAGCGATTAACGATGTTCGAGAGGTTCACCGACCGCGCGCGGCGGGTTGTCGTCCTGGCTCAGGAAGAAGCCCGGATGCTCAACCACAACTACATCGGCACCGAGCACATCCTTCTGGGCCTTATCCACGAGGGTGAGGGTGTCGCCGCTAAGGCCCTGGAGAGCCTCGGGATTTCGCTCGAGGCGGTCCGCCAGCAGGTGGAGGAGATCATCGGCCAGGGCCAGCAGGCCCCGTCCGGCCACATCCCCTTCACCCCTCGCGCCAAGAAGGTCCTGGAGCTCTCGCTCCGCGAGGCCCTCCAGCTCGGCCACAACTACATCGGCACCGAGCACATCCTGCTCGGCCTGATCCGCGAGGGCGAGGGCGTCGCCGCCCAGGTCCTCGTGAAGCTGGGCGCCGATCTCAACCGGGTCCGGCAGCAGGTCATCCAGCTGCTCTCCGGATACCAGGGCAAGGAAGCCGCCACCGCCGGCGGCCCTGCCGAGGGCACGCCCTCGACGTCCCTGGTCCTCGACCAGTTCGGTCGCAACCTCACGCAGGCCGCTCGCGAGTCCAAGCTCGACCCGGTCATCGGGCGCGAGAAGGAGATCGAGCGGGTCATGCAGGTGCTGTCCCGCCGCACCAAGAACAACCCGGTCCTCATCGGCGAGCCCGGCGTCGGCAAGACCGCCGTCGTCGAGGGCCTGGCGCAGGCCATCGTCAAGGGCGAGGTGCCCGAGACCCTCAAGGACAAGCACCTCTACACCCTGGACCTCGGCGCGCTGGTCGCCGGCTCCCGCTACCGCGGTGACTTCGAGGAGCGCCTGAAGAAGGTCCTCAAGGAGATCCGCACCCGCGGCGACATCATCCTGTTCATCGACGAGCTCCACACCCTCGTGGGTGCGGGCGCCGCCGAGGGCGCGATCGACGCCGCCAGCATCCTCAAGCCGATGCTGGCCCGCGGCGAGCTCCAGACCATCGGTGCCACCACCCTCGACGAGTACCGCAAGTACCTGGAGAAGGACGCCGCGCTCGAGCGCCGCTTCCAGCCCATCCAGGTCGCCGAGCCGTCGCTGCCGCACACCATCGAGATCCTCAAGGGTCTGCGCGACCGGTACGAGGCGCACCACCGCGTCTCCATCACCGACGAGGCCCTCGTCCAGGCCGCGACCCTGGCCGACCGGTACATCTCGGACCGCTTCCTCCCGGACAAGGCGATCGACCTGATCGACGAGGCCGGCTCCCGGATGCGCATCCGCCGGATGACCGCGCCGCCGGACCTCCGCGAGTTCGACGAGAAGATCGCCGGCGTCCGCCGCGACAAGGAGTCCGCGATCGACTCGCAGGACTTCGAGAAGGCCGCGTCCCTGCGCGACAAGGAGAAGCAGCTCCTCGCCGCCAAGACCAAGCGGGAGAAGGAGTGGAAGGCCGGCGACATGGACGTCGTCGCCGAGGTCGACGGCGAGCTGATCGCCGAGGTCCTCGCGACCGCCACCGGCATCCCGGTCTTCAAGCTGACCGAGGAGGAGTCCTCGCGTCTGCTCCGCATGGAGGACGAGCTCCACAAGCGCGTCATCGGCCAGAAGGACGCCGTCATCGGCCTCTCGCGTGCCATCCGCCGCACGCGCGCCGGCCTGAAGGACCCGAAGCGTCCCGGTGGCTCGTTCATCTTCGCCGGTCCGTCCGGTGTCGGTAAGACCGAGCTTTCGAAGGCCCTCGCCGAATTCCTCTTCGGCGACGAGGACGCGATGATCTCCCTCGACATGTCGGAGTTCAGCGAGAAGCACACGGTTTCGCGCCTCTTCGGTTCGCCGCCCGGATACGTCGGCTACGAAGAGGGCGGCCAGCTCACCGAGAAGGTGCGCCGCAAGCCGTTCTCCGTCGTCCTCTTCGACGAGGTCGAGAAGGCCCACCCCGATATCTTCAATTCCCTGCTCCAGATCCTGGAGGACGGTCGCCTGACCGACTCCCAGGGCCGGGTCGTGGACTTCAAGAACACGGTCATCATCATGACGACCAACCTCGGGACCAGGGACATCTCGAAGGGCTTCAACCTGGGCTTCGCCGCCCAGGGCGACACGAAGTCCAACTACGAGCGGATGAAGGCGAAGGTCAGCGAGGAGCTGAAGCAGCACTTCCGCCCCGAGTTCCTCAACCGTGTGGACGACGTCATCGTCTTCCCGCAGCTGACCCAGGACGACATCCTCCAGATCGTCGACCTCATGATCGGCCGCGTGGACGAGCGCCTCAAGGACCGGGACATGGGCATCGAGCTCTCCCAGTCCGCGAAGGAGCTCCTCGCCAGGAAGGGCTACGACCCGGTCATGGGCGCCCGGCCGCTGCGCCGGACGATCCAGCGCGAGGTCGAGGACTCGCTCTCCGAGAAGATCCTCTTCGGCGAGCTGCGCCCCGGTCACATCGTGGTCGTGGACACCGAGGGCGAGGGCGACGAGCAGAAGTTCACCTTCCGCGGCGAGGAGAAGTCGGCCCTCCCCGACGCCCCGCCGGTCACGGCGGGCGACACGGGCCCGAACCTGTCGAAGGACGCGTGACGCACGCGCCGAGCGTGTAGCGGTACGAAGGGGCGGCCCCGGAACCAGCACGGTTCCGGGGCCGCCCCTTTCGCGTCCGGTCAGCCGACGCGGACGTGGGACGGGAGGTGTTCGGTGCCGGTCAGCCGGGTCCGCGGGGCCATGATCCTCCGCAGGTCGACCAGCTCGCCGGCGCGGGTGACGTCGAACGTCCCGGCGCCGAGGTAGAGGCGCCGGAGGCGGGGGAACACCCGGACGACCGCTTCCAGCGAGGGCGCGGGGTGGAGCCCCGTCGCACACCCCAGGAGGGTCACCTGGGGCAGCACGATGTCCTCGGGGCAGTCCTCGATGTCCTGGAGGGCGAGGGACAGCTGCGTGAGCTGCGGGAGGGCCGCCAGGTCACGCCAGAGGGCGGGGGTCAGGGCGGTCAGGGCCGGCAGGCTGCGCAGGCCGGGGTGGCGAGCGAGCCCCGAGAGTCCGTCCAGGGGCAAGGTGCGGAAGGACAGCCTCTGCAGCGGCACGTCGGCCGGGAGATCGGTGACCCGCCATACCGCGTTGTCCGGGAGGGCGAGGCGCTCCAGCCTGCCGAGCGCGCCGAGCGGCGCGAGGTCGAGCCCTGTTCCGTCTCCGAGCAGCGCCAGGTCGCGTGGATCGCACCGTGCCAGCAGTTCGGCCGTGTGGGCGGCCGAGACCGAGCCGTCGATCTCCAGGAGCTCCGGCCTGAGGCCGAGCCGGAGCAGTTCCGCCGCCCGCTCGTCGTCGTGGACCTGGTAGCGCAGTTCGGTGGGGTCGAGACGCGCGATGACGTCGTCCGCGTACTGGCGGGCCTCGAAGCGCTGCCAGGCCCACATGAGCTGCCCCCTCACGTGGAGCGAGGAGTGGCCGGCGAAACCGGCCAGGAAGGGGATGGCCGCGTCGGAGAGGATGTGGGTCGCCGTGATGGTGACCAGGTAGGCGTCGATCACCGCGAGCCCCTCCGCGCCCGGCAGCAGGTCGAGGACCATCTGCCCCACCCTCGCCAGCTCCCGCGCCTCGCCGGGGGTGTGCGGTGGGATCACCTCCGAGGTGCGGCGCGTGATCTCCGCGCGTACCTCCTGGGGCACCTCCGTCGCGTGCCCGAGGGCCGTCGCCGCCAGCAGGGTCAGGCGCAGCTGTGTGCGGCGGTCCTCCGCCTCGTCCGCCGCCTTCAGCAGCTCGCGCAGGATCTCGGAGGCCTCGCGGGGGCGGGCGTGGCCGACGGCCATGCGGATGACGTCCTCCCAGCGGTCGTCCGTCGCGTGGCGGACGAGGACGCCGATGTCCCAGTGGTCGACCAGGGCCTTGGCCGCCAGGTAGTCCTGGAAGGTGCGGTGGACGAAGTCGACGGTGTCGGCGGTGGGCTCGTGGAGGAGGCCGCTGCGGTGGAGGAGGTGGGTGAAGACCCGGTCGGGCGGGGCGTCGCCGAAGCCCATCGCCGGGAGGGCCTCGGCGACCAGGGACTCGGCGTGGGCCCGGTCCATCTGGAAGCGGTCGTTGAGCGTCAGCCAGTACGCCAGGCGCTGGATCAGCTGGATCTGGGGGGCCTCGTCGAGCACGACGCCGTAGGGGGCGCCCATGCCGCGTTCGCGGTCGCGGCGCGCGAGGAGCATGGAGAGGGCCGCGTCGTAGAGGGGCTTGCGGCCCCGGGGGAGGTAGCCGCGGCGGTCGCGGTGGAGGGCGCAGATCAGGCCGCACATGAGGGGGTTGGTGGCGAGCCGGGCCACGTGTTCCGTCGTACGGAGGGAGTCGAGGAGCTGCTGCTCGTAGGGCGCGGCCGACGGCCCCGCCGCGCGGTGCCAGCGGCGCACGAAGGTGGCGACCTCGGTGGGGGCCATGGGGGAGAGGGTCAGCTCGGTGAAGCCGTCGCGGGCCAGCCAGTCGTCGCGTACGGCGGTGGGGCGGGAGGTCACGAGCCAGCGGTTGCCGGCCCCGTACGCGGCGAGCAGGCCGCGCAGCCAGTCGCGGGCGCGGCCGCGCTCGGTCTCGGGGATCTCGTCGATGCCGTCGACGAGGACGAGGCCCCGGCCGGCGGCGAGGACCCGGTCGGCCCAGCCGTCGGGCGGGGTCAGGGGGCATTCGGCGGAGGAGAGGAAGCGCGCGGCGTCGGGGAGCCGTTCGCCGTGGCGGGTGAGGGTGCGCAGGGGGAGGACGAAGGGGACGCGGCCGTACAGGTAGGCCATCGCGTCCGAGGGGTCCGCCGCGCACGCCGAGACCGTCAGCCACTGGGCGAGGGTCGTCTTGCCGGAGCCCGCCTGGCCCCGGAGCAGCACCCGGTCGTGGGCGGCGAGGGCGAGGTCGGCGCGGAGGGAGACGTACTCCTGGTGGTCGGGGTGGGTGCCGGGGGCCCCTCCCGCCGCCTCCAGGGACAGATAGGCCACGTCGAGCGGCCACTCCTCCTCCGTGTCGCGCAGGTCGATGCCGTAGATCGTCAGGTGGCCGTGCTTCTTCGCCAGGTGCGCGAGGTAGCGCCGCTCGAAGGCGGCGTCCTCGGCGAGGGGGCCGGGGTTGGCCGCCGCCACGGAGTCGAGCCTCGCGGCGAGGGCGGCCTGGCCGCGGGTCTGTTCGACCAGGGTGCGGGCGACGAAGGAGGGGCGGCGGGTGAAGAACTCCAGGATGTGGCGGCAGGCCCATGCGGTGGCGGTCTCCAGGTAGTGGACGGAGTCCGCGGAGAGGCCGTCGGGGTCGGGGGCGGCGGCGCGCAGGCGCCGGGCGAGGGCCTGGTGGCCGAGGTGGACGGCCTGGACGTCGTCCATGTCGAGGTCGCCGAGGGCCAGCAGGTTCGCGGCGAGCGCGTCGGTGACGGCCTCGGTCTCGTCGGCGGGGAACGGCCGCTCGCCGGGTCCCTCGCAGGTGCGGGTCACCAGGGTCGCGGCCAGTCTCCTGACGTCCTTCTCGGTGAGGGTGCGCTTCTCGCCGCGGAAGGAGAGGAGGGAGGCGAGCCGGACGGGGCGGTCCGTGCCGGTGAGTCCCGCCCCGGGGCCGTCGCCGGCCAGCAGTTTCCTCAGCAGTGGGCCGAGTGCGGCCGAAGCGAGTCTGGTGCCGATGAGTGCCGGTTCCATGTCTGTCCCCCTGTACGTCCCCGGATGCCGTCAGCGTAGTGCGGGGCGGTCTCCGGGAGGCTCCGGTCGCGTGACCCAGGTCGCAATGGCGGGGCCCGCGCGGTGACAAGCGGCACAGGGGTGGAGAGGGGTACTAGACGGGATCGTAGTGCTGATAGCGGGAGAAACGGGACGTTTAGACGTCAACCGTCAGGACCTGGGCCCTGAGAGGGCCGAATCGGGCGCGGCGCCGCCTTTCGGGCCTTTCCGGGCCGGGGCGACATGCGGTTAAACCCGGAATCTTGGGTTGTTATGTCCGATTTCGGGGGCGGCTCTCCGGGGTGTCAAGGGTCGTATTCCTGGGGAGATCGCTACGACCTTGTGTCGTAGATGGGGTGTTTTGGGATGACCTGGGTGGCGGGTTACCAAGGAACGGCCAGCCCGGCGCAACGCACCGATCGCGTCGGGTCCCGTTCTGCCCGGAGGTCTTCCCCCGTATGTCGAAGCGCGTCATGAACCCCGCCGCCCGCACCACCGCCGTCGTCCTCGCCACCGCTGGTCTGGGAGCGACGCTGGTGGCCGGAGCCGGGTCCGCCTTCGCCGCCGAGAGCAAGGCCGCCCCGGTCGCCGGTACCGCGGCCGCAGCCGTCGCGGCGCAGGCCGAGACCCAGGCCAAGGCCGCCGCCCAGGTGAAGGCCACCCAGGCCAAGGCCGCCAAGGCCGCCCAGGTGAAGGCCGCGGCCAAGAAGGCCGCCGCCAAGCCCGTCGCCGCGAAGAAGGCCAAGGGCTGGGTCAAGCCGGTCGCCGCGTACGCCCTCAGCGCCAGCTTCAACCAGGGCGGCGCCATGTGGGCCCACAAGCACTCCGGCCAGGACTTCGCCGTGCCGGTCGGCACCGTGGTCAAGGCGGCCGGTGCCGGCACCGTCGTGAAGGCCGGCCCGAACGGCGGCGGCGACGGCCCCGCGTACGGCAACGCCATCGTGGTGAAGCACGCCAACGGCACGTACTCGCAGTACGCCCACCTGTCGAAGATCAAGGTCCACATCGGCCAGAAGGTCGCCGCCGGCCAGCAGATCGCCCTCTCGGGCAACACCGGCAACTCCTCCGGCCCGCACCTGCACTTCGAGATCCGTACGACCCCGAACTACGGCTCCGCCATCAACCCGGCCGCGTTCCTGCGGACCCACGGCGTCTCCATCTGACGCCCGGCGGTCTACCGGCCCGCGTGGGCCTGACCGATCAGGTCGAGGGCGACCTCGAGGACGGCTTCCTGCTTCTCCTCGGGGTCGCCCTCGACGTTCTGCATGAAGAAGGTCCCGGCGTGCAGCGCGAAGATCGCGCTCACGGCGCGGACCTTGTCCTTCATCGGGTCGTCCGGCTCCTGGATGAACTCGTTGAGCGCGATGAAGCGCTCCTTGAAGGTCAGGCCGATGCTCAGGTCGCGCACGGTCGCCTGGTTCTCGTGCATGAAGCGGAACAGCGGGGCCGCGGCGAGCAGGGCCCTCTGGTAGCGGCGCAGGATCTCCCGCTTGGTCTCCAGGGTGCGCGGCTGCTCGGCCGCCCAGGCCACCAGGTCGTCGATCGGCCGGGCCAGGTCCTGGAAGATCCCGATGATGATGTCTTCCTTGGTCTTGAAGTGGTAGTAGAGCGCCGCCTTCGTGACGTCGAGGTGTTCGGCGATCTCCCGCAGCGAGGTCTTCTCGTAGCCCTGCTCGGCGAAGAGTGCGAGAGCCACGTCCTGGATGCGCTGGCGGGTGTTGCCTCGGGCCATGGCTGTTCACTCCCACTTTCCACAAAACTTACTTGACGACCGGCAAGTGACACGCCTACCTTCCCCAGTGTAGTAACTAGCCGGGCGGCAAGTAAGGGGACGGGCATGACGGACACCGCACCATCGCAACAGGCGGAGGAGGAGCGGTCGCCGCAGCGCAGCGTGCGCGTCGTCCTGCTCGCCCTCATGATCGCGATGCTCCTCGCGATGCTGGACAACATGATCATCGGCACCGCGATGCCGACGATCGTCGGCGAGCTCGGCGGTCTGGAGCACCTCTCCTGGGTCGTCACGGCCTACACCCTGGCCACCGCCGCCTCCACCCCCATCTGGGGCAAGCTCGGCGACATGTACGGCCGCAAGGGCGTCTTCCTCACCTCGATCGTGATCTTCCTGATCGGCTCGGCGCTCAGCGGCATGGCCCAGGACATGGGCCAGCTCATCGGCTTCCGCACCGTCCAGGGCCTCGGCGCCGGCGGTCTCATGGTCGGCGTCATGGCGATCATCGGCGACCTGATCCCGCCCCGGGACCGGGGCAAGTACCAGGGCATGATGGCCGGCGTGATGGCGCTCGCCATGATCGGCGGCCCGCTGGTCGGCGGCACCATCACCGACCACTGGGGCTGGCGCTGGTCCTTCTACATCAACCTGCCGCTGGGCGTCGTCGCGCTCGCCATGGTCACCGCCGTCCTCCACCTGCCGAAGAAGCGGCGGGCGGCGGGCACCCGGATCGACTTCCTCGGCGCCGGGCTGCTGACCGTCGGCATCACCGCGATCGTCCTCGTCACCACCTGGGGCGGCACCGAGTACGCCTGGGGCTCGGCCACCATCGTCGGCCTCGCGGTCGGCGGCGCGCTCTCCCTCGCGGCCTTCCTGTACGTGGAGACCCGCGCGAGCGACCCGATCATGCCGCTGCACATCTTCCGCAGCCGCAACTTCACCCTCATGTCGCTGATCGGCTTCATCACCGGCTTCGTCATGTTCGGCGCGGTCCTCTACCTGCCGATCTTCCAGCAGTCCGTGCAGGGCGCCTCGGCCACCAACTCCGGCCTGCTGCTCCTGCCGATGCTGCTGTCGATGATGGTCGTCTCGCTGGTCGTCGGCCGCTTCACCACCAGCACCGGCAAGTACAAGGTCTTCCCCATCGCGGGCGGCGCCCTGATGATCGTCGGCCTGTTCCTGCTCTCCACGATGGACACCGGCACGACCCGTCTGGTCTCCGGGGTCCACATGGCCCTGCTCGGTGCCGGCATGGGCTTCCTCATGCAGATCACCATGCTCGTCGCGCAGAACAGCGTCGAGATGAAGGACATGGGCGTGGCCTCCAGCTCCACCACCCTCTTCCGGACCCTCGGCTCCTCCTTCGGCGTCGCCATCATGGGCGCCCTCTTCACCAGCCGGGTCCAGGACGAGATGTCCGCCCGCGGCGGCTCCGCCCTCACCGAGCGGACCGCCCAGCTCGACGCCGCCAGCCTGGCCAAGCTGCCGGAGGCGCTGCGCGAGGCCTACCAGCACGCCGTCGCCGCCGGCACCCACTCCGCCTTCCTCCTCGGCTCGGCGGTCGCGGTCATCGGCTTCGTCCTCGCCTTCTTCGTCAAGGAGGTGGCGCTCCGCGGCGCCGGCCCCGCGACGGCGGAGAAGCCCGCCGACGAAGGCACCGCCAAGGTCGCCGAGACGGTCTAGGACACGAGGCCGTCCAGGCGGTCGCACACGCGCGTGGGGCC
>NZ_JBHTST010000051.1:0-48518 GCF_042794995.1 Streptomyces sp. NPDC056503 | reverse complement strand
CTGTTTGTAACACCCCCCCCCCCCGGGGTCCGGCGGGGGGGGGGCCCCCCCCCCGGCCCCCCCCCCCTTCCGCGTCCGGCCCCGGGGTCCCGCCCCTCCGCGCGGTCAGCCCCGGCCCGGGCAGGGGGCGCCCGCGGCGTCGGGCAGGGCCGCCTCGACCCACTTCCGCCCGTACTCCAGCTCGTCGCGGACGGGGCCGACGTCCTCGCCGAGCTCACCGGGCGGCTCCATGTCCTGCCGGAAGGTGAGCGCCCCCTCGTCCGGGAAGCGGGAGACCACGACGAGCATCCGGGTGCCGGCGCGGTAGAAGGAGCCCTCGGCCGCCCAGCCGGTGAAGGTCAGCTCGCCCCCGCCGCCGGCCGGCTTGTACGCGCGCTCCACCCGCAGCACCACCCGGAACTCCCCCTCCTCCGCCAGCGGCTCGGCGCGCACGACCGTGCCCTCGGCGACGTCCGTGGCACAGGCCACGATCCCGGCCGGGGTGAGCTTCGCGTCCCCGGCGCCGTCGACGGCGCCGTCGAGCCCTCCGGGACGGGCGGCCAGCCACGCCCCGCCGGTGCCGAGCGCGCCCAGTGCCACGCAGGCGGCGAGCGCCCAGGCCGCGATCCGGCCGCGCCGCCGGGGCCGTACGGCTCGCTCCGCCGGTCCCGGCTCCCGCTCCTGCTCCTGCTCCGGCTCCGGCGGTCCCGGCTCCGGTGCCACGGGCCCTGCCGACCCCGGCTCTGTCGACCCCGGCTCCGTCGGTACCGGCCCTGTCGACCCCGGCTCCGTCGGTACCGGCTCCGCGGTCAGCGCGGCCGCCAGGACGCCCAGCCGCTCGCGGATCAGGGCCACGTCCGCGAGGGCGCGGGCGACCTCGGGGTCGTCCCCGGCGTCCCGCGGCCCGTCCTCCGGGAACAGGGCCCGCGCCAGCGGGTCCCTCGTGTCCTCACTCACTCACACCGCCTCCGTCCGTGTGGAGCCGCTCCCGCATCGCGCGTACGGCGGCGTGCAGCCTGCTCTTGACCGTCCCCTCCGGGACCCCCAGCTCCTCGGCGATCCGGGCCACCGGCAGGTCCGCGTAGAACCGGAGCACCAGGACCTGGCGCTGGCGGGCCGGGAGCGCCTCCAGGCCGTCCGCCACGGCGAGCGCGAGGACACGGGCGTCCTCCCCGCCTCCGCCCGACGGCTCCGGCAGCGCCGTCAGCCGTTCGCCGAGCCGTTCCTCCCTGCGCCTCGCCCGGTGCCAGTCGGCGGCCACCCGGGTGGCGACCACCGCGCACCAGGCGGCCGGGGAGCGCGGCGGATCGCCCTTCGCCCGGGCCTCCAGGAGGCGGAGCCCCACCTGCTGCACCCCGTCCTGGAGCTCCGCGTACGGCACCCCGCCCAGCGCCAGGACCGCCCGCACCCGGTCCACCAGCGCCGCGTCCATCTGCTCCACCCCGCCCCCTCCCGTCCGTGTCGCCCCTTCGACGCACGGCCGCTCCGAAACGTTCACCGGGCGGACCGTGTCCCGGTCCTCGGACAATGGATTGGACAAGGAACGGCAGGCGGCACGCATCATGGGGGACGGCAGCACCTGCACACACGTACGGAGGAGTCCCCGTGAAGGTCGGAATCGTCGGAGCCACCGGTCAGGTCGGCACAGTCATGCGCAAGATCCTGGCCGAACGGAACTTCCCGGTGGACGAGCTGCGGCTCTTCGCCTCCGCCCGGTCCGCCGGCACGGTCGTGGACGGCGTGACGGTCGAGGACGCCTCGACCGCCGACTACACCGGCCTGGACATCGTGCTCTTCTCCGCCGGCGGCGCCACCTCCAAGGCCCTCGCCGAGAAGGTCGCCTCCCAGGGGGCCGTCGTGATCGACAACTCCTCCGCCTGGCGCCGCGACCCCGAGGTCCCCCTCGTCGTCTCCGAGGTCAACCCGCACGCGATCAAGGACCGCCCCAAGGGCATCATCGCCAACCCGAACTGCACCACGATGGCCGCCATGCCGGTCCTCAAGCCGCTCCACCAGGAGGCCGGCCTGACCGCGCTGATCGCCACCACCTACCAGGCCGTCTCCGGCTCGGGCGTGGCCGGTGTCGCCGAGCTGCGCGACCAGGCGTGCGCCGTGGCCGAGCGGGCCGACCAGCTGGCCTTCGACGGCGAGGCCGTCGAGTTCCCCGAGCCCGCCGTCTACAAGCGCCCGATCGCGTTCAACGTGCTGCCGTTCGCGGGCAACCTCGTCGACGACGGCTCCTTCGAGACCGACGAGGAGCAGAAGCTCCGCCACGAGTCCCGCAAGATCCTGGAGATCCCGGAGCTGAAGGTCTCCGGCACCTGCGTCCGCGTCCCGGTCTTCTCCGGCCACTCGCTCCAGGTGAACGTCCGCTTCGACCGCCCGATCAGCGTCGAGCGCGCCCACGAGCTGCTGCGGGACGCCGAGGGCGTCGAGCTGTCCGAGATCCCGACCCCGCTCCAGGCGGCCGGCAAGGACGTCTCGTACGTGGGCCGCATCCGTGCCGACGAGACCGTCGACAACGGCCTGGCGCTCTTCCTCTCCAACGACAACCTCCGCAAGGGCGCCGCGCTGAACGCGGTGCAGATCGCGGAGCTGGTGGCGGCCGAGCTCCAGGGCTGACCCCGCGCACGCGTACCCGTACGCGCCCCCGCGCGCCCCTGCGCTCCCGTTCGCGCACCCGTTCGCACGAAGAACGGCGGCCGTCCCCCCGGATGGCCGCCGTTCTTCGTGTTCGCCCTGGGAAATGCGCGATGCGTCTTCGCCGCACCCCGTGGAAGGATGGCCCAAACGTCACGAAACCGAGGAGTTGACCGGGTGCCTGGTACGAACCTGACCCGTGAAGAGGCCCAGCAGCGGGCGTCGCTGCTGACCGTGGACGCGTACGAGGTCGAACTGGACCTCACCGGTGCGCAGGAGGGCGGCACCTACCGGTCCGTCACCACCGTCCGCTTCGATTCCGCCGAGGAAGGCGCCGAGAGCTTCATCGACCTGGTCGCGCCCGCCGTGCACGAGGCCGTGCTCAACGGGCACTCCCTCGATGTCGCCGCCGTCTTCCGCGACTCGCGGATCGCGCTGCCGCGGCTGAAGCAGGGCCGCAACGAGCTGCGGGTCGTCGCGGACTGCGCGTACACCAACACCGGTGAAGGCCTGCACCGCTTCGTCGACCCGGTCGACGGCCAGGCGTACCTCTACACCCAGTTCGAGGTCCCGGACTCGCGCCGGGTCTTCGCCTCCTTCGAGCAGCCCGACCTGAAGGCCACCTTCCGGTTCACCGTGAAGGCGCCGGAGGGCTGGAGCGTCATCTCCAACTCGCCGAGCCCGGAGCCGAAGGACGGGGTGTGGGCCTTCGAGCCGACGCCGCGGATGTCCACCTACGTCACGGCCCTGATCGTCGGCCCGTACCACTCGGTGCACTCGACGTACGAGGGCCCGGACGGACAGGTCGTCCCGCTCGGCATCTACTGCCGTCCGTCGCTGGCCGAGTTCCTCGACGCGGACCACATCTTCGACGTGACCCGGCAGGGCTTCGACTGGTTCCAGGAGAAGTTCGCGTACGCCTACCCGTTCGCCAAGTACGACCAGCTGTTCGTGCCGGAGTTCAACGCGGGCGCGATGGAGAACGCGGGCGCGGTCACCATCCGCGACCAGTACGTCTTCCGCTCGAAGGTGACGGACGCGGCCTACGAGCGCCGCGCCGAGACCATCCTCCACGAGCTGGCCCACATGTGGTTCGGCGACCTCGTGACCATGGAGTGGTGGAACGACCTGTGGCTGAACGAGTCGTTCGCCACCTACACCTCGGTCGCCTGCCAGGCGTCCGTCACGGGCACCCGCTGGCCGAACGCCTGGACCACCTTCGCCAACGCGGAGAAGACCTGGGCCTACCGCCAGGACCAGCTGCCCTCGACGCACCCGATCATGGCCGAGATCAACGACCTGGAGGACGTGCTCGTCAACTTCGACGGCATCACGTACGCCAAGGGCGCCTCGGTCCTCAAGCAGCTCGTCGCCTACGTCGGCCAGGACGAGTTCTTCAAGGGCGTGCAGGCGTACTTCCAGCGCCACGCCTTCGGCAACACCCGCCTCAGCGACCTCCTCGGCGCCCTTGAGGAGACCTCGGGCCGCGACCTGAAGACCTGGTCGAAGGCGTGGCTGGAGACGGCCGGCATCAACATCCTGCGCCCCGAGATCGAGACCGACGAGAACGGCTCGATCACCGCCTTCGCGGTGAAGCAGGAGGCCCCGGCGCTGCCCGCCGGAGCCAAGGGCGAGGCCGTGCTCCGCCCGCACCGGATCGCGATCGGCTTCTACGACCTCGACGCGGCCGGCAAGCTGGTCCGCACCGAGCGCCTGGAGCTGGACATCGAGGCGGCCGAGCTCACCCGGGTGCCGGCGCTGATCGGCAAGTCCCGCCCGGCGGTCGTCCTGCTGAACGACGACGACCTGTCGTACGCCAAGGTCCGCCTCGACGAGGTGTCGCTGCAGAACGTCACCGCGCACCTCGGCGACTTCGCCGAGTCCCTGCCGCGCGCCCTGTGCTGGGCCTCGGCCTGGGACATGACCCGCGACGCCGAGCTGGCCACCCGCGACTACCTGGAGCTGGTGCTCTCGGGCATCGCGAAGGAGTCCGACATCGGCGTGGTGCAGTCGCTCCAGGGCCAGGTGAAGGCGGCGCTGGAGCTGTACGCGGCGCCGGAGTGGCGCGACGCGGGCCTGACCCGCTGGACCGAGGCGGCGCTGACCCACCTCAAGGCGGCCGAGCCGGCGAGCGACCACCAGCTGGCGTGGGCGCGGGCCTTCGCCACGACCGCCCGGACGCCGCAGCAGCTCGACCTGCTCGCCGCGCTCCTGGAGGGCCGCGAGACGATCGAGGGCCTCGCCGTCGACACCGAGCTGCGCTGGGCGTTCGTGCAGCGCCTCGCCGCGACCGGCGTCTTCGACGAGCCGGAGATCGCCGCCGAGCTGGAGCGCGACCGCACGGCCGCCGGTGAGCGGCACGCCGCCACGGCCCGCGCGGCCCGCCCGACCGAGGCCGCCAAGGCCGAGGCGTGGGCCGCGGTCGTCGAGGACGACAAGCTGGCCAACGCGGTGCAGGAGGCGGTGATCGGCGGCTTCGTCCAGGCCGACCAGCGCGAGCTGCTCGCCCCGTACACGGAGAAGTACTTCGCGTCGATCAAGGGCGTGGCGGAGACCCGCAGCCACGAGATGATCCAGCAGATCGTGGTCGGCCTCTACCCGACGCTCCAGGTCTCGCGCGAGACGCTGGACGCCACGGACGCCTGGATCGAGGCCAACGACCCGGTCCCGGCGCTGCGCCGCATGGTGACCGAGTCCCGCGCCGGCGTCGAGCGCGCCCTGAGGGCCCGCGCGGCCGACGCGGCGGCCGCCGAGTAGCCGTTCCCGTACGGAGAAGGGGCGCCCTCCCCCGCGGAGGCGCCCCTTCGCCGTGTCCTGGGACGGCTGACGGCTAGCGGCTCGCGCGGGCGAAGCGGGCGCGGAGTCCGGCCGTGCCCTCCTCGGTGAGGGAGCCGTGGAGGCGCATCCGGGCGACGCCGCCGTCGGGGAAGGCGTCGAGGCGGACGTGGGTGACGACCGCGTGGGCGGGGAGCCTGAAGCGGTGGAGGGTGTCGGGCTGGAGGCGGGTGCGGGGGATGATCTCGAACCACTCGCCGGACTCGCCGTTGCGGCCCTGGAGGGCGATCCAGCCGGCCGAGTTGCCCTTGAGGTAGGCGGTGTCGATCTCGACGGCGCGGACGGCGCCCTGGGCGGGCAGGCGGAAGCGGACCCAGTCGTTGGTGCCGCGGACGCGGCGGCGGCGGTTCTCCCAGCCGTCGTCCATCTTGCGGGAGGTGCCGGGCAGGATGATCTGGGTCGGCGAGGAGTAGAACTTGTCGGAGGCGTCCTCGTACGACCCGCCGTTGAGGACGGAGAGCAGGTCGAAGGTGCCGAGGAGGTCGAGCCACTCGGGGTCGGGCAGCACCTCGCCGTGGACGCGGAGGCGGGCGACGCCGCCGTCCGGGTGCTGGCAGAGGCGGACGTGGGTCCAGCGGCGGTCGCTGTCGACGGCGAAGCCGTTGGCGGCGTGGCCGCGGACGGGGGTGGGCGGGACCAGCTCCTCCCACTTCGCGTCGAGCAGCTCCTCGGGGCCGGGGCTGCCCTCGACGGCGGTGGCCTGGACGCTGACCTTCTGCGGGTAGTTGCCGCGGAAGTGGGCGGTGTCGACGACCAGGCCCCGGATGACGCCGGGGGCGCCGAGGCGGACGATCGCCCAGTCGTGGTCCTCGGGGGCGGGGAAGACGTTCCCGGCGTCGGCGCCGCGACGGCGGCGGGTCTCCCAGCCGTCCATGATCTTGCCCTTGTGGCCGAAGCGCTCCGGGTCGAAGACGGCCCGCTCGCGGACGAGGAGGTTCTCCCGCTCGGCGAAGAACTCGTCGTTGGCGGCGACGACGCCGGCGCCGAGGCGGCGGTCGGCGAGGTCGACCAGTTCGGTGAAGGGGAAGTCGCCGGTGCGGTAGTCGGCGTACGGGTCGCCTCCGGCGTAGGGGGCGGCGTCGTTGGCGTGCGGGTCCTGGGTGTCCTCGGTTCCGGTCATACGTCGACTCTCGCGCGCCGGAAGCCCGCGGTCCATCGAATGTTTTCGATGGTGTCGTTCAGTTCCGCTGAACGGTTTCGCGGGCTGCGGCCTCCTGGCGGAGGGCGGCGAGCACCCGGGCCACCGCGGGGCCGTCCTCGGCCCCGCGCCGGACGGCGGCGACGACGTGGCGGCGCGGCTGGTCGGCGGAGAGCACCCGCATGACGACCCCGCCGCCGCTCCGGCGGTCGGCGGAGGCCATCCGGGGCACCAGGGCGACGCCCAGCCCGGCCTCGACCATGGCGAGGATCGCGGTCCAGCCCGAGGCGCTGTGGGCCTGCTCGGGCACGAAGCCGGCGGCCTCGCAGGCGGCGGTGGTGATCTCGGACCAGGGGCCCGAGCCGCCGAAGATCCAGGGTTCGGCGGCGAGGTCGGCGAGCCGGAGACCGGGGGCGTCGGCGAGCGGATGGCCGGCCGGCAGGGCGACGTCGAGGGGGTCGGCGAGCAGCGGCATCCGGCTGAACTTGGGGTCGCGGGCGGTGGGGGCGTGGGCGGCGAGCGAGAGGGCGAGGTCGACCTCGCCGGCGGTGAGCAGTTCGTACGCCTCCGCCGCCTCGGCCTCCCGGATGCGGACGCCGAGTCCGGGGTGTGCGGCGCGGAGCCGGCGTACGGCGGGGACGAGGAGCGCGGGCACGGAGGTGGAGAAGGCCGCGACCCGGACCTGGCCGGCCTCGCCCCGCAGGTAGCCGTCGAGTTCGGCGTCGGCGCGCTCCAGCTGGGCGAAGACCGCCTCGGCGTGGCGCAGGACGAGGTGGGCGGCGTCGGTGAGCCGGACGCGCCGCCCGTGGGCCTCCAGGAGTGGCACGCCGAGCTGCCGGGCGAGGTTGGTGAGTTGCTGGGAGACGGCCGAGGGGGTCATGAGCAGGGTCTCCGCGGTGGCGGTGACGGTGCCCCGGTCGCGCAGGGTGCGCAGGATGTGCAGCTTCTTGATGTCCCACTCGGTCATGGGCGCAACCTACCTGGGGGCCCGGCCCCGTCCGGGCGGGGCCGGGGGCCTCGGGGAGGAGCCCAGCGCCACTCCGCCGAGGATGAGGGCCATGCAGGCGCCGCCGACCGCCCCCGGCTCCTCGCCGAGGAGGGCGTACGAGAGGAGGGCGACGCAGACGGGCTGGAGGTAGTAGACGACCCCGGCGCGGGCCGCGCCGATCAGGGAGATCGCCTTGTTCCAGGAGAAGAAGGCGACGGCGGAGGAGAACACCCCGAGGTAGAGCAGGGGGCCGACGGTGGCGGGGGTGGCGGGGAAGCCGCCCTGGACGGCGAGGGAGACGGCGTAGGCGGGGGCGAGCATCAGCGCGCCGAGCACGAAGGTCGTGAAGAGGAAGGCGAGCCCGTCGATCTCCTGGGGCCTGCGCCTGAGGAGGGCGCTGTACGAGGCGAAGGAGAGGGCCGCCGCGAACATCCAGAGGTCGCCGGCGGCGAGGTCGATCGCGAGGGAGCCCTCGCCGACCAGCAGCAGCACGCCGAGGACCGCGACGGCCAGGCCCAGGAGGCGGCGGGCGCCGAGCCGTTCGCCGCCGAGCCGGGCGTAGCCCGCCATGATCACCGGGGAGGCGGCCATGATCATGCCCATGTTGGTGGCGGAGGTGGTCAGGCCGGCCTGGTGGACGAGGGTGTTGTAGAGGGCGACGCCGAAGAGCGAGGCGAGGGCGGTGAAGCCGAGGTGGCGGCGGATGAGCGCGCGCTGCCGCCAGAACGGGCGGACCGCCAGGGGGGCGACGGCGAGGAGGGCGACGACCCAGCGCCAGAAGACCGCCTGGACGGGCGGGACGGAGTCGGCCATGCCGCGGGTGGCGACGAAGCTGCCGGACCAGACGACGGTGGCCAGGAGGGCGAGGAACAGGCCGGGACCGGCGCCCGTGGCGGGCGGCGGGCCCTCCGGCGGGGGGCCTGGGGGGCGGGCACCGGGCGGGCCCGGGCGCCTTGGGGGGGCCCGGGCCCGGGGGTGGTGGGGGTGGCGGGTCGGCGGGGGGCGAGGAGGCTCATGCCGCCTACCGTCGCACCGCCGAAACCTCCAGGTCCATCGAATGTTCCTGACCGTTCTTTTCAGCAGAAGTGAACGATACGGGGGCGGGCCGGGCCTTCGCGGGGGCCAGCTGGCCCACCAGGGTGGCGCCGAAGGCGATCACCATGCCGAGCACCTGCACGGGGCCGAGGGCCTGGCCGAGGGCGGCCCAGCCGATGACGGCGGCGGTGATCGGGGAGAGCGGGCCGAGCAGGGTGACCGAGGAGGCGCTCAGCCGCTCGATGCCGCGGAACCAGAGGAAGTAGGAGATCGCGGTGTTGCCGAGGGCGAGGTAGGCGTAGCCGGCGAGGTGGGTGCCGGTGAGGGCGGGCGGGGCGCCTTCGACCAGGAGGGCGACGGGGAGGATGACCAGGCCGCCGGCGGTGAGCTGCCAGCCGGTGAGGGCGAGGGCGCCGACGCCCTCGGGGCGGCCCCAGCGCTTGGTGAGGACGACGCCGGCGGACATGGAGAGGGCCGAGAGCAGTCCGGCGACCACTCCGACGAGGTCGAGCGCGGCTCCGGCCTTGAGGACGACGAGGCTGACGCCGAAGGCGGCGGCGACGGCGGTGGTCAGGGTCCGGACGGTGGGGCGGTCGCCCAGGAGGAGGGCGGCGAGGCCGACGACGAAGAGCGGGCCGACCGAGCCGACGACGGCGGCGACGCCGCCGGGCAGCCGGTAGGCGGCGAGGAAGAGGAGCGGGAAGAAGGCTCCGATGTTGAGGGCGCCGAGGACCGCCGACTTCCACCACCAGGCGCCGCTCGGGAGCTTGCGGGTCAGCGCGAGGAGCAGGAGTCCGGCCGGCAGGGCCCGCATGAGGCCGGTGAAGAGCGGCCGGTCGGGCGGCAGGAACTCGGTGGTCACGAAGTAGGTCGAGCCCCAGGAGATCGGGGCGAGGGCGGTGAGCGCGACGACTGCGGCCTTGCGGGACATGGCAGGACTCCCCCTGGAGCGGCGCGGCCCCGGCGGTCCGGAGCACGACTGGCTTGGCGGTAATTAACTTAGCACTAAGCTACTTACTTGCAAGTGTCTTTCTTGCCATCGACCGGGAGAGGACGGAACACTGGACTCATGAACACGCAGCCCCCCGCGCACGACCCCGTCGACGCCATCGCCGACCAGTGGGCGGTGGTCCGCCCCGACCTGGACACGCTCCCCATGGCGGTCTTCGGGCGGATCTACCGGCTGGCCGCCGCCATGCGCGGCAAGGTGGACAAGGCGTACGCGCCCTACGGCATGGCGCTCGGGGAGTTCGACGTGCTGGCGACCCTGCGCCGGTCAGGGGAGCCGTACACGCTCTCGCCGCGCGAGCTGACCGCCACCCTGATGATCACCACGGGCGGGATGACCGGCCGGCTGGACAAGCTGGAGAAGGCCGGGCTGCTCACCCGCAGCCCCGACCCGAACGACCGGCGCGGACTGCGCGTCACGCTCACCGAGCGCGGCCGGGAGCTGGTGGACCAGGCGGTCGGCGCGGGCCTGGCGCGGCAGCGGGAGGCCCTGGAGTCGGCGCTGACCGAGGAGGAGGCGCGGCAGCTCGCCGGGCTGCTGCGGAAGCTGCTCGCGACGACCGCGTGAGCCGCGCGGTCGCCGGGTGGTCGCGGCGGTCGCCGGGTGGTCGCGGTCGTCGCGGTCGTCGCGGTCGCCGGGCGGTCGCCCTCGGAGGGAACGCGAGGGCGCCGCGGGGAAACGCGAGGGCGCCGCGCGGCCGGTGCGGCCGTGCGGCGCCCTCGGGAACGGGCGGAGGAGGCGGTTACGCCTTCTTGTGGGACTTGTCGAGGACCATCACCAGGCCGGCGATGACCAGGAACAGCACCAACGGGGCCACAACGAACAGGCCGAGGGTCTCGATGACCTCCAGCTTGGGGGCCGGGTCGTCACCGTCGTCGCGGGTCAGCGCGAGCGCGGGGGACGACATGAGCAGCATCATCAGCGTCGTACCGGCCGCGACGGCGCCGGCGCGCAGGGCGTTCTTCTTGTCCACGGTGCAAAAGTAGCGAACACCTAAACGGCCCGCGCGCCCGGGGGTGCCGTACGGGCTCCGACCCCCTCGGCGGCGGTCCGCAGCAGCGCGTGCGCGCGCGGCGAGGCGGCGATCCGCTCCAGGGTGAGCGGCTGCCCGTCGGGGCCCGCGACCGGCAGCCGCCAGTTGGGGTACTCGTCCCAGGTGCCCGGCAGGTTCTGGGGCCTGCGGTCCCCCACCAGGTCCGGCAGCCACACCCCCACCATCCGGGCCGGGGTGCGCGCCAGGAAGCGGTGGACGGCCCGGATCTCGGCCTCCTCGCCGCCCGGGCCCTCCGGGAGCAGCCCGAGCCGCTGGAGGACCCCGCGCCACTCGGCGCTCTCCGCCGCGTCCACCGCGCGCTCGCGGGCCAGGTCGCCGGAGAGCAGCCCGAGCCGGTGGCGCAGCAGCACGTGGTCGCCGGAGAGGCGGGCGGCGGTGGAGGGCAGGTCGTGGGTGGTGGCGGTGGCCACGCAGTCGGCCCGCCACGCCTCCGGCGGCAGCGGGGCGCCGCCGCCGGCCCAGTCCCGCTCGAACCAGAGCACGGAGGTGCCGAACACCCCGCGCGCGGCGAGGGCTTCGCGGACGCCCGGCTCGACGGTGCCCAGGTCCTCGCCGACGACCAGGGCGCCGGCCCGGTGCGCCTCCAGGACCAGGACGGCGAGCATCGCCTCGGCGTCGTACCGGACGTAGGTGCCCTCGGTGGGCTCCCGGTCCTCCGGCACCCACCAGAGCCGGAAGAGGCCCATCACGTGGTCGATGCGGAGCGCGCCCGCGTGCCGCAGGAGTTCGCGCAGCAGGCCGCGGTACGGGGCGTACCCGGCGGCGGCGAGGGCGTCGGGGCGCCACGGCGGCAGGCCCCAGTCCTGCCCCCGGGAGTTGAAGGCGTCGGGCGGGGCGCCGACCGACATCCCGGCGGCGAAGTCGCCCTGCCGGGCCCAGACGTCGGAGCCCTCCGGGTGGACGCCGACGGCCAGGTCGTGCACGATCCCGACCGCCATCCCGGCCTCCCGGGCCGCGTCGGCGGCCTCGCCGAGCTGCCGGTCCGTCAGCCAGGCCAGCCGGCAGTGGAAGTCGACCCGCGCGGCCAGCACCGCGTCGGCGCGGACCGCCGCCGCCGCTCCCTCGGGGGTGCGCAGCGGCTCGGGCCAGGAGCGCCAGCGGGGGCCGTGCAGTTCGGCGAGGGCCTGGTAGGTGGCGTGGTCCTCCAGGGCACGGCCGCGCTCGGCGAGGAAGTCGTGGAAGTCGGCGCGCCGGCCGGGGCCGGACTCGACGGTGGCGAGGAGCTCCAGGGCGCGGAGCTTGAGCGCCCAGACGGCGTCCCGGTCGATGGTGGTGCCCTTGCCGAGCACGCTCTCGCGGAGTTCGGCGGCGGCGGCGAGGATCCGGTCCAGCTCCTCGCGGTGGCCGGGCCCCAGGTGGGCGTACTCGGGGATCCGCTCGATCCGCAGGTGGACGGGGTCGGGGAAGCGGCGCGAGGAGGGACGGTACGGCGAGGGGTCGGAGGGCGCCCCGGGCACGCCCGCGTGCAGCGGGTTGACCTGGACGAAGCCGGCGCCGTGCGCGCGGCCCGCCCAGGAGACGAGTTCGCGCAGGTCGCCGAGGTCTCCCATGCCCCAGGAGTGCTCGGAGAGCAGCGAGTAGAGCTGGACGAGCAGGCCGTACGCGCGCGTGGCGGGGGCCGGCACGCGCGCGGGGGCGACGATCAGGGTGGCGCGGGCGGTGCGCCCGTCGGGCGCCTCGGCGTCCACGGTGTGCACGCCGAGCGGCAGCCGCTCCCAGTCGCCGCCGTCCTCGCCGCCGTCCTCGCCGCCGTGGACGGCGCCGGTCTCGGTGGTGACGCGGAGCCGGGTGCCGTCGGGCAGTCCGGCCGGCGGGCGCACCGGCCCGTCGCCGGTGTGCCGGACGAGGGTGGGCGGGAGCAGGCGCTCCCGGTCGGCCCGCTCCGCCGCGCCGAGGGAGGCGGCGACCGCCTCCGGGGTGGTCGCGTCGACCCCGAGGGCGCCGAGCACCGCGACCACGGTGGCCTCGGGCACGGGCACGGTGACGCCCTCGGAGGGGCTGAACGCGGTGGCGACGCCGTGACGTGCGGCGAGGCGGGCCAGGGTCACTTCACACTCCGGGGGACTCCGTGCCGCACCGGCTCGCGGGGGCGGTGGGCTCGCTGGTGAGGGGTGCCGCGCCGGTGAGGGGCGGCTCGCTGGTGAGGGGCGCGGCGCAGGCGAGCGGGGGCTCGCTGGTGAGCGGCGCGAGGTCGGCGCACGGGGGCTCGCTGGTCAGCGGCGCGGCGGCGGCCGGGGCGGGTCCGCCGGAGGCGGCCTGGCGTGGAACGCGTATCCGCTCGGAAAGGTGGCGGGCGGTCGTGGTCACGGGGGTCTCCCGGGTCTCGTGTCGACGTGGTGGCCGGTCGCGCGGCTGGTGGCCGGCGTCCGCGGGGTGGGACGAGTGAGCCCTACCCACCGCACCTCCCTTTGCCCCTTTTACCGGGGAGACGTGGCGAAAGGGCGACAGCTCGCCGGTGGTTCGCCGGGCAAAGCCGACACTTCGCCCTGTCGCATTGACACCTCAGTGCGACGGGTGGTGGGGTCGTAACCCGCTCGTTACCAACCGGCCGGGCGGGACCCGCTCCTGACGGACCGGCGGGTCCCGGCCCAGGCGAAGGGAGATCCCCGTGACCCCCGTGCGTCCGGGACGCGGACCGCGTACGGCGACCGCGGTCGCCGCCGCCGTGATCGGCGGACTCCTCGGCGGTGCCGTGCCCGGCTCGGCGGGCGCCGCCCCGCTCCCGGTGGCGGTGCCCGATCTGGCGTCCGCCCCCCAGGGGCCCGCGCGGGCCCCTGGGGGGCCCTCGGCGAGCCCGGGCGTGCCCACGCCCAGGACCGGCTCCCCGCGCGTGGCGCCGCCGGTGCCCGCCGTGTGGCCCCGGCCGCAGTCGCTGACGGCCTCGGGGGCCGCCGTGCGCCTCGGGGAGCGGGTGACGCTGGTCGCGGACCGGGACGCCGATCCGTCCGCCCTCGCGGCGCTGCGGAGGCTGCTCGCCGACGCCGGGGTGCGGACCGTGCACGAGGGGCTGCCGGGCGCGGGCCCGGTGGTCCGGGTCTCGGGGCCCTCCGGAGAGGCGGCGCGGGAGGCGCTGGCCTCCTTCGGGGTGGCCGAGCGGGCCGATCTGCCGTCCGGCGGCTACCGGCTGGCCACCGGCCGCTTCGGCGGGCGGGACACGGTGGTGCTGGACGGGACGGGCGAGGACGGGCTCTTCCACGCGGTGCAGACGCTCCGCCAGCTGCTCGGCGAGGGCCCGGACGGCGTCGGCCGCGAGGTGCCGGGCGTCGTCGTCAGGGACTGGCCGGGCACCGCCGAGCGGGGGCTCGCGGAGGGCTTCTACGGCACGCCCTGGACGACGGAGCAGCGGCTGGCGATGGTCGACTTCCTCGGCCGCACCAAGCAGAACCGCTATCTGTACGCGCCGGGTGACGACCCGTACCGCGCGGCGCAGTGGCGCGAGCCCTACCCGGAGGCGCAGCGGGCGGGGTTCCTGGCGCTGGCCGAGCGGGCCCGGGCCAACCACGTGACGCTGGGCTGGGCGGTGGCGCCCGCGCAGTCGATGTGCCTGTCGTCGGACGCGGACGTGGCGACGCTCGCGCGGAAGCTGGACGCGATGCGGGAGCTCGGCTTCCGCTCCTTCCAGCTCCAGTTCCCCGACGCCGGGTACGGCGAGTGGACCTGCGACGAGGACGCCGACGCGTTCGGGCGGGACGCGGCGGGCGCGGCGCGGGCGCACGCGCGCGTGGCGAACGCGGTGGCCCGGCACCTCGCCGAACACGCCCCGGACGCGGATCCGCTGACGGTGCTGCCGACGGAGTACTACCAGGAGGGCACCAGCGAGTACCGCTCGGCCCTCGCGAGCGCCCTGGACCCGCGCGTGCGGGTGGCGTGGACGGGCGTCGGGGTGGTGCCGCGCACCATCAGCGGCACCGAACTGGCCGGGGTGCGGGCGGCCCTGGGGCAGCGCCCGCTGGTCACCATGGACAACTACCCGGTGAACGACTACGCGCAGGACCGGCTCTTCCTGGGCCCCTCCCGGGGCCGGGAGCCGGCGGTGGCGGCCGGTTCCGCCGCCTACCTGGCGCATGCGATGGAGCAGCCCGCCGCCTCCCGGATCCCGCTGTTCACCACCGCCGACTTCGCCTGGAACCCGCGCGGCTACCGGCCCGGGGAGTCCTGGCGGGCGGCCGTCGCCGACCTCGCGGGTCCCGAGCCGGCCGCCCGGGCGGCGCTCGGCGCCCTGGCGGGGAACGCGGCCTCGTCGATCCTCGCCCCGGACGCCGAGTCGGCCGGCCTGAAGCCGCTGATGAGCGCCTTCTGGTCGGCCCGGGCCGCGGGCTCCGCGGCGGCGCGGGAGAAGGCGGGCGGTGAGCTGCGGGCCGCGTTCTCGGTGATGCGGGAGGCGCCCGAGCGGCTGGCCGGAACGGCGGACGGCGCCCTGAACGCCGAGGCCGGGCCCTGGCTGGAGCAGCTGTCCCGCTACGGGGCGGCGGGCGAGGCGGCCGTCGACATGCTCCTCGCGCAGGCGCGCGGGGACGGTCCCGCGGCCTGGCAGGCGCAGCTGCGCCTGGAACCGCTGCGCCCGCGGATCGCGGCGAGCGGGGCGACGGTCGGCGACGGGGTCCTGGATCCGTTCCTGGACCGGGCGGCGAAGGAGGCGGCGGCGTGGACCGGCGCCGACCGGGACCCGGAGCGTTCGGTGGACCGGGCCACGGGTTCGTACACGGTGAAGCTGGACCGGGCGCGTCCGGTGGAGTCGGTGACGGTGCTGACCGGGAAGCCCTCGGAGGGGGCCTCCGGGGACGGCGGGGGGCCGGGCGCGGAGAAGGCCGCACACGCGCGCGTGGAGGCGTTCGTGACGGGCGAGGGGTGGCGGCCGCTGGGGCCGCTGGACTCCTCCGGCTGGACGCAGACCGAGTTGAAGGGGCTGCGCGCGGAGGCGCTGCGGATCGTCTGGGACGGCGAGGGCCCGGCGCCCGACGTGCGGTCGCTGGTGCCGTGGTTCGCCGACGGCCCCCGGGCCGGTCTGGAGCTGGCCCGCACCGTGACGGACCTGGAGGCCGGTGGCCCGGCGGGCCGGGTGGACCTGGAACTGACGGGGCGGCGGGCGGCCGAGGTCCGGGGCCCGCTGACCGCGAGGCCGCCGAAGGGGATCACCGTACGGCTGCCGGGGGAGGCCTCGGTGGAGCGCGGCGGCACGACGACGGTGCCGATGGAGGTGTCGGTGGCGCCGGGCACGCCGTCCGGGGAGTACCGGGTGCCGGTGTCGTTCGCGGGCGAGGAGCGGGTGCTGACCGTGCGGGCCTTCCCGCGTACGGGCGGCCCCGACCTGGCCCGGTCGGCGACGGCCTCCTCGTCGGGCGACGAGACGGCGGACTTCCCGGCGGCGCTGGCGGTGGACGGCGATCCGGCGACCCGCTGGTCCTCGCCGGCGGAGGACGGCGCCTGGTTCCAGCTGGAGCTGGCCGAACCGGCCCGGATAGGGCAGCTGGTGCTGCACTGGCAGGACGCGCACGCCTCCCGCTACCGGGTGCAGGTCTCGGCCGACGGCCGGAACTGGCGGACCGCGGCGACCGTCACGGACGGGCGGGGCGGCCGGGAGTCGGTGCGGATGGACGCGGCGGACACCCGTTTCCTCCGGATACAGGGCGAGCGGCGGGCGACGCCGTACGGCTACTCGCTCTGGTCGGTGGAGACCTACGCGGTGACGCCCCCGGAGCCGCCGAAGACGCCGGAGGCGCCGAAGACGGAGGAGACGAGGGAGACGAGGGAGACGAGGGAGCCCGAGCGGGAGGCCCCGGAGGGAACCGTGCCGGAGACGGAGGTGCCGGAGGGGGACGCGCCGGAGGAGGGCGCCGCGCCCTGAGCGGCGGCGCCCTCGTCTCCGTACCCGCTCCGCCCGCCGCGAAGGGCCCGGCCGGCCCCGGGAACGCGGAAGGCCCGGATCTCAGCCGGTCGTCAACGCCCCCGCGGGGGTGTCGGCGACGGAGTCGATCCGGGCCATCGCGTCCTCGGCGCCGTACGGCGTGAGGTAGGGCAGCCACCGTGGGTCCCGGTGGCCGGTCCCGATGATCCGCCAGGCCAGGCCGGTCGGCGGCGCGGGTTGGTGGCGCAGCCGCCAGCCGATCTCCCGCAGGTGCTTGTCGGCCTTGAGGTGGTTGCAGCGGCGGCAGGCCGCCACCACGTTCTCCCAGGCGTGCGTCCCTCCCCGGCTGCGCGGGATGACGTGGTCGACGCTGGTCGCCACTCCCCCGCAGTACATGCAGCGCCCGCCGTCGCGTGCGAAGAGGGCCCTGCGGGTCAGGGGAACGGGCCCCCGGTAGGGGACCCGCACGAAGCGCTTCAGCCGTACCACGCTGGGCGCGGGGACGATCTGATGCTCGCTGTGCAGGAAGGCGCCGGACTCCTCGATGCAGAGGGCCTTGTTCTCCAGAACGAGGACGAGTGCGCGGCGGAGCGGTACGACGCCCAGGGGCTCGTACGACGCGTTGAGGACCAGGACATGCGGCACGGATGCCTCCTATGGCGCCGGCGGCGCGTGGCTCGCGCCGGGACGAACTGCTCTCAGTCTCTCCTCATGCCTGGTCGGAGCGCCACCACGTTCCCGTGATCGCGGGTGGCGGGCCGGACGTGTTCTCGACCACATCGGCATGTCTTCCGGGTATGTGCCCGGGTGAGGTCGGTCTCTCCCTCGAACAGGGCAACGGGTGCACGTCCGATGCCCCGTTAGGGTGGATGGCCTGCGTACGCGATGCCTGGAGGTTGTCCCGTGTCCTGGTCCGTCCTGGCCGCCGCCACCGAACCCGAGCCCATCCCGGTGACTCTGGACGAGGCGGCGGAGAAGGCCACCAACGCGGCGAGCTGGGTGGAGGAGAACTGGTCCACCTGGCTGAACACCGGTCTGCGCATCCTGCTGATCGTGGTCGTCGCCCTGTTGCTGCGGTGGGCCGTCCGGCGCGCCCTGACGAAGCTGATCGAGCGGATGAACCGCTCCGCCCAGGCGGTGGAGGGGACGGCGCTCGGCGGACTGCTCGTCAACGCGGAGCGCAGGAGGCAGCGGTCCGAGGCGATCGGTTCGGTGCTGCGGTCGGTGGCGTCGTTCCTGATCCTGGGCACGGCGGGGCTGATGGTCCTGGGCGCCTTCGACATCGATCTGGCGCCGCTGCTGGCCTCGGCCGGTGTGGCCGGTGTGGCGATCGGCTTCGGCGCGCGGAACCTGGTGACGGACTTCCTCTCGGGCGTCTTCATGATCCTGGAGGACCAGTACGGCGTCGGCGACTCGGTCGACGCGGGGGTGGCCTCGGGCGAGGTCGTCGAGGTCGGGCTGCGGGTGACGAAGCTGCGCGGGGTCGACGGCGAGGTCTGGTACGTGCGCAACGGCGAGATCAAGCGGATAGGGAACCTGAGCCAGGGCTGGGCGACGGCGGCGGTGGACGTGACGGTCCGGCCGACGGAGGACCTGGACAAGGTGCAGGCCGTGATCGCGGCGGCGGGCGAGGCGATGGCCGAGGCCGAGCCGTGGAACGAGCGGCTGTGGGGTCCGGTGGAGGTCCTCGGTCTGACCGAGGTGCTCCTCGACTCGATGACGGTCCGGGTCTCGGCGAAGACCATGCCGGGGAAGAAGCTGGGCGTGGAGCGCGAGCTGCGCTGGCGGATCAAGCGGGGCCTGGACGAGGCCGGCATCCGGATCGTCGGCGGGCTGCCCGCGCAGGCGGAGGAGGCCTCGGCCGATCCGACGGCCGGCATGGCGGCGCCCTCGGTGTTCTCGAACGCGGCCTCGCCGCAGTCGGCGGCGGCCACCCCGCTGCCGAGGACGGACCTCAACAAGTCCTGACCCCTCCCTCCTCACGGGCTTCGACGCCCCCGGCGGCACCCCTCGGGTTGCCGCCGGGGGCGTCTCGTGTTCCGGGGTATTGACGGCCCGGTGGCGGCCGTCCTACCGTCCTCCCACCGGATAGGAAACTTTCCTAACAGTGTGGTGGGGAGAGCGGCCGCCGGCAGGCGCCACAATGGGCCTCCCGACATCGAAAGGGCAGGTGCGACGGTCATGGCAGGTACCCAGGGAACCCCTGGCACCCCGCGCGTCCTGCGGGCCATGAACGACCGCGCCGCGCTCGACCTCCTCCTGGAGCACGGCACCCTCTCGCGGACCCGGATCGGCAAGCTCACCGGCCTCTCCAAGCCGACCGCCTCCCAGCTCCTCGCCCGCCTCGAAGCCGCCGGCCTGGTCCGCGCCACCGGCACCACCGAGGGCCGCCCCGGCCCCAGCGCCCAGCTGTACGCCCTCGACCCGGGCGCCGGGTACGCCGCCGGGCTCGACGTCAACCAGCACCGCATCCGCGCCGCCGTCGCCGACATCACCGGCGCCGTCACCGGCGAGTACGAGCTCCGCACCGGAGGACGGACCGGCGACGGGGTGGTCCGGCAGGTCACCGCCGCCCTCGACGGCGCCGTCAAGGCCGCCGGTCTCACCCGGGGCGACGTCCGGCGCCTGGTCATCGGCACCCCCGGCGCCTTCGACCCGGCCACCGGACGGCTCCGGTACGCCTCGCACCTGCCCGGCTGGCACTCCCCCACCCTCCTGGAGGAGCTGGCCGCGGTCCTGCCCATGCCCTTCGAGTACGAGAACGACGTCAACCTGGTGGCCATCGCCGAGCGGGCCGTCGGCGCCGCCCGCGGCCACGAGGACTTCGTCCTGCTGTGGAACGAGGAGGGCCTCGGCGCCGCCCTCGTCCTCGGCGGCCGGCTGCACCGGGGCTTCACCGGCGGCGCCGGCGAGGTCGGCTTCCTGCCGGTCCCCGGCACCCCGCTGGTCCGCCAGGTCACCAAGGCCAACTCCGGCGGCTTCCAGGAGCTCGCCGGCGTCCAGTCCGTGCCCCGGATCGCCCGCGAGGCCGGCATCGACACCCCCGACCACCCCTACGTGCCGGTGGCGTCCGGACTGCTCGCCCGGGCCGCCGAGACCCCCGACGAAGGGCCGTACGCGGAGCTGCTCGACCGCTACGCCGAGCGGCTCGCCACCGGTCTCGCCTCCCTCACCGCCGTCCTCGACCCCGAACTGATCGTGCTCTCCGGGGACGTCCTCGTCGCCGGCGGCGAACCGCTGCGGGCCCGCGTCCAGGCCGAGCTCGCCGACCTCGCGGCCTCCCGGCCGCGGCTCGTCCTCACCTCCGTCCCCCGCGAACCCGTGCTGCGCGGGGCGCTGGAGAGCGCCCTCGCCACCACCCGCGACGAGGTCTTCGACACCTCGCGCTGACCCGCGCCACCGCTTCCGCCCTTCCCCTCACCCGCCCGCCCAGGGAGACATCGCCATGCCCGCACGCCCGCGCAGAGCCGCAGCCGCGCTCGCCGCCACCGCCTCCATCGCCCTCTTCGCCTCCGCCTGTACCGGCTCCGCCGGCACCGCGGCGAGCGACGACCCCAAGGCCGAGACCACGATCACCTTCTGGCACGGCTGGTCGGCCCCGTCCGAGGTCAAGGCGATCGAGGAGAACGTCGCCCGCTTCACCCAGGCCCACCCGAACATCAAGGTGAAGATCGTCGGCAACATCAACGACGACAAGCTCGGCCAGGCGCTGCGCGCGGGCGGCTCCAACGGCCCCGACGTGGTGGCCTCCTTCACCACGGCCAACGTCGGCAAGTTCTGCCACACGGGCGCGCTCGCCGACCTCAAGCCCTTCGTGGAGAAGGACAAGCTGGACCTCGACAAGATCTTCCCGAAGGTCCTCCAGGAGTACACGCAGTTCGAGGGCAGGCGCTGCACGCTGCCGCTGCTCTCCGACGCGTACGGGCTCTACTACAACAAGGACGCCTTCCGGCAGGCCGGCCTCGACCCCGAGGCGCCGCCGAAGACCTGGTCCGAGTTCACCGAGGCCGCCAAGAAGCTGACGAAGGCCAAGGGCGACACGTACGAGCGGCTCGGCTTCATGCCGAACTACCTCGGCTACGAGACGGTCGTCTCGCACTACATGTCGCAGTGGGGCCACAGCGGTTACTTCGGCCAGGACGGCAAGTCGACGGCGGCGTCGGACCCGGCGTTCGCCGAGATGATGACGTACCAGAAGTCGCTGGTGGACGCGCTCGGCGGCTTCCAGAAGCTGGACAGGTACCGCACGACCTTCGGTGACGAGTGGGGCGCCAAGCACCCCTTCCAGACCGGCCAGGTCGCCATGCAGCTGGACGGCGAGTGGCGGCTGAACTTCATCAAGGAGGCGAAGGTCCCCTTCGAGGTCGGCGTCGCGCCGCTGCCGGTCGCCGACGACGAGGTCGCCGAGTACGGCAAGGGCTACCTCTCCGGCACGATCATGGGCATCGCGCCGCAGAGCAAGAAGCAGAACGCCGCCTGGGAGCTGGTCAAGTACATGACCACGGACACCGAGGCGGTGGTGGACTTCGCCAACGCCATCGGGAACGTCCCCTCCACCCTGGAGGCCCTGAAGTCCCCGGACCTGAAGTTCGACGCCCGCTTCAAGACCTTCCTGGACATCGCCCGGCACCCGAAGTCCACCACCTCGGACGGCGCGGTGAACGGCTCCGCGTACCAGGACACCCTCCAGAAGTTCGCCCAGCAGTACGAGAAGGGCCAGGTCACCGACCTGAAGAAGGGGCTCGCCGACACCGCCGCCCAGATCGACCGCGACATCGCCGCGGCGAAGTGACGGCCGGATCCCACCCATGAGCACGGACACCCTGCCCGCGAAGGAGGCGGCCTCCCCGGCCGCCTCCGGCCCCGGCTCCTCCGCCGGGGGGCGGAACACGCTGCGGTCGAGGCGCCGGCGCAACGCCCTGCGGACGCTGGCCTTCATGTCGCCCTGGCTGATCGGCTTCGGCTTCTTCTTCGCCTACCCGCTCGTCTCGACCGTCTACTTCTCGCTGATGAAGTACGACGGGCTCAACGCCCCCGAGTGGCGCGGCACGGACAACTGGGAGTACGTCTTCACGTCCTTCCCCCAGTTCTGGCCCGCCCTGCAGAACACCCTCTGGCTCTGCGTCGTCATGGTGAGCTGCCGGGTCGTCTTCGGACTCGGCGTCGGCATGCTGATCACGAAGATCAAGACGGGGGCCGGAATCTTCCGCACCCTCTTCTACCTGCCCTTCCTGGCCCCGCCGGTGGCGGCGACGCTCGCCTTCGTCTTCCTGCTCAACCCCGGCACCGGACCGGTCAACGCGCTCCTGGAGGGCATCGGCCTCCCCGCCCCCGCCTGGTTCACCGACCCGGCCTGGGCCAAGCCGGCCCTGACCCTCCTCGCCGTCTGGGGCATCGGCGACCTCATGGTCATCTTCATGGCCGCCCTGCTCGACGTCCCCAAGGACCAGTACGAGGCCGCGGAGCTGGACGGCGCGAACTCCCGGCAGCGGTTCCGGCACATCACGCTGCCGAACATCTCGCCGATCATCCTCTTCGCGGTCGTCACCGGGATCATCGGCGCGATGCAGTACTACACGCAGCCGATCGTGGCCTCGAAGGTCGCCTCGGGCGTGATGGGCGGCTCCGGCGTCACCTTCGTCCCCGGCTATCCGGACGACTCCACGCTGACCCTGCCGCAGCTCGTCTACAGCCTCGGCTTCAGCCAGTTCAACTACGGCGCGGCCTGCGTGGTGGCGCTCGTGCTCTTCGCCTTCTCCATGGCCTTCACCGCGCTGCTCATGCGCCGGCGCGGCGGCCTGATCGGCTCGGGTGACTGAACCATGACCCTCACCGCCACCGACCCGGCCGCCACCGCCCCGGCCTCCGGCACCGCCGGGGCAGCCGGCAGGCGGGCCCGCCGCAGGGCCCTGCTGCACTGGATCGCCGTGCACTCGCTCGGGATCGCCGCCGCCCTCTTCTTCGTGCTGCCGTTCGTCTTCGTCGTCCTCACCTCGCTGATGAGCGACCAGCAGGCGCTCACCCGGGACCTGACGCCGGACTCCTGGCACGGGGGCAACTACCTCAAGGTCTTCGAGACCGAGGGCTTCCTCACCTGGTGGAGGAACTCGCTGCTGTACGCCGGGCTCGGCACCGTCCTCGTCGTGGTGTCGTCCGTGCCCGTCGCCTACGCGCTCGCCAAGTTCCGCTTCCGCGGCCGGCACCTGTCGCTGCTCCTGGTGATCTCGATGATGATGCTGCCGCCGCAGGTCGTGATCATCCCCATGTACCTGTTCTGGGCCAAGCAGATGGACCTCTCCGGGACGCTGTGGCCGCTGATCATCCCGATGGCCTTCGGCGACGCCTTCGCCATCTTCCTGCTGCGCCAGTTCCTCCTCACCATCCCCGACGAGTACGTCGAGGCGGCCCGGATCGACGGCTGCGGCGAACTGCGCATCCTGCTGCGGGTCGTGCTGCCGATGGCGAAGCCGGCCATCGCCGCCGTCGCCCTCTTCCAGTTCTTCTCCTGCTGGAACGACTACTTCGGGCCGCAGATCTACGCCTCCGAGAACCCGGCCGCCTGGACGCTCAGCTACGGCCTGGAGTCCTTCAAGGGCGCGCACCACACCGACTGGAACCTGACCATGGCCGCGACCGTACTGGTCATGGCCCCCGTGATCCTCGTGTTCTTCTTCGCGCAGAAGGCGTTCGTCGAGGGAGTCACACTGACCGGAGTGAAGGGCTGATACGAGAATGAAGCTCGCTGTCGTGGGGGGCGGCTCCACCTACACCCCCGAACTGATCGACGGATTCGCGCGGTTGCGCGACACCCTGCCCATCACCGAACTCGTCCTCGTCGACCCGGCCGCCGACCGCCTCGACCTCGTCGGCGGACTCGCCCGGCGGATCTTCGCCAAGCTGGGCCACGACGGGCGGATCACCACCACCACCGACCTCGACGCCGCCGTCGAGGGGGCCGACGCCGTCCTCCTCCAGCTCCGCGTCGGCGGCCAGGCCGCCAGGAACCAGGACGAGACCTGGCCGCTGGAGTGCGGCTGCGTCGGCCAGGAGACCACCGGCGCCGGCGGCCTCGCCAAGGCGCTCCGCACCGTCCCCGTCGTCCTCGACATCGCGGAGCGGGTCCGGCGCACCAACCCGGACGCCTGGATCATCGACTTCACCAACCCCGTCGGGATCGTGACGCGCGCCCTGCTCCGGGCCGGGCACAAGGCCGTCGGGCTGTGCAACGTGGCCATCGGCTTCCAGCGGAAGTTCGCGAAGCTCCTCGACGTGGCCCCGTCCGAGGTCCACCTCGACCACGTCGGCCTCAACCACCTCACCTGGGAGACCGGCGTCCGGCTCGGCGGCCCGGACGGCGAGGACGTGCTGCCGCGGCTGCTCGCCGAGCACGGCGACACGATCGCCGCCGACCTGCACCTGCCCCGCCCGGTGGTGGACCGGCTCGGCGTCGTCCCCTCGTACTACCTGCGCTACTACTACGCGCACGACGAGGTGGTGGAGGAGCTGCGCACCAAGCCCTCGCGGGCGGCCGAGGTCGCGGCGATGGAGAAGGAACTCCTGGAGATGTACGGCGACCCGGCGCTCGACGGGAAGCCGGCGCTGCTCGGGAAGCGCGGCGGCGCCTTCTACTCGGAGGCGGCCGTGGACCTCGCGGCCTCGCTGCTGGGCGGCGGGGGCTCGCCGTACCAGGTGGTGAACACGTACAACAACGGCACGCTGCCGTTCCTGCCCGACGACGCCGTCATCGAGACGCAGGCGGCGGTCGGCCCCGGCGGGCCGGTGCCGCTGCCGGTCGCGCCGGTGGACCCGCTGTACGCCGGGCTGGTCGCGAACGTGACGGCCTACGAGGACCTGGCGCTCGACGCGGCCCTGCGCGGCGGCCGGGAGCGGGTCTTCAAGGCGCTGCTCGCCCACCCGCTGGTCGGGCAGTACGCCTACGCCGAGCGGCTCGCCGACCGGCTGATCGCCCACAACCGGGAGCACCTCGCGTGGGCGTGAACGGGACCCTGCTCGCGGTCGACGCGGGGAACAGCAAGACCGACGTGGCGGTGCTCGCGTCGGACGGCACCGTGCTGGGCTCCGCGCGCGGCGGGGGCTTCCAGCCCCCGCTGGTGGGGGTCGCGGCGGCGGTCGACGGGCTGGCGGAGATCGTGGGGCGGGCGGCGGCGGACGCCGGCGTCCCCCTGTCCTTCGCCCACGTCACCGCCTGTCTGGCCAACGCCGACCTGCCGGTCGAGGAGGCCGCGCTGGCGGAGGAGCTGCTGGGTCGGGGATGGAGCCGTTCGGTACGGGTCCACAACGACACCTTCGCGATCCTGCGGGCCGGGCTCGACGAGCCGCGCGGGGTGGCCGTGGTCTGCGGCGCGGGCGTGAACTGCGTGGGCATGACCCCGGACGGGCGGACCGCCCGCTTCCCGGCGATCGGGAAGATCTCCGGGGACTGGGGCGGGGGCGGCGGACTCTCCGAGGAGGCCCTGTGGTTCGCGGCCCGTGCCGAGGACGGACGGGGCGAGCCGACGGAGCTGTCCCGCGCGCTGCCGGCCCACTTCGGCCTGGAGTCCATGTACGGGCTGATCGAGGCGCTGCACCTGGACCGGATCCCGCACGCGCGGCGGCACGAGCTGGCGCCGGTGCTGTTCCGGGTGGCGGCGGAGGGCGACCCGGTGGCGCTCTCCCTGGTGCACCGGATGGCCGAGGAGGTCGTGGCCCTGTCGGCGGTGGCGCTCGGGCGGCTCGAACTGCTCGACGAGGAGGCCCCGGTGGTCCTCGGCGGCAGCGTGCTGGCCGCCCGGCACCCGCAGTTGGAGGCCCGGATCCGGGAACTCCTCGCCGTGCGGGCGCCGAAGGCGGTGCTGCGGTTCGTGACCGCGCCACCGGTGCTCGGCGCGGGGCTGCTCGCGCTGGACGAGACGGGGGCGGCGCCGGAGGCGGCGGAGCGGCTGCGGGGGCGGTACACGAGCTGACCCCACGGCCTGTTCACCTGTTCGAGCGATCCCCCGGGCGGAACCGATTCGGGGGATCCGGCGTATTCAGAGTGAAGGATGTGCGAAGGGGGTTCGAGGGGCGCCCGACGGATGTTCGAGGGGATTCCGGAGAGACGGCGAGGGGGCGCCGAGCGGGCGACGAGGGGGCTCGCCCGCGGAAGTCCGGTGGGAGTGGGGCACGATAGGCACAAGATCGTGTCATTCCCGGTGTGCGGGCGGGCCGCCTGCGGCCATACTGCTCGCCGGGGTCGATCGACGTCGAGACCGAGGGGGAGGTCACGTGACACAGCCACCGAGCGCGCCCGCCGCGGCGCACGCCCCGGCGGCCGCGCCCGCGCGACCGGCGGTGCCGGGACAGGTCTCGCGCGCCGCCGCCGTCGGGGCCGCTCCGCCGCCGCCCGCGCGGGGAGCGTGGGCGACCGGCCGCGAGGTGCTGCGCGAGGCCGCGACCACCGAGCCCGGCCGGCTGCGGATCCTGGGGGCCGTACTGGCGCTGCTCGTGCTGGCGCTGGGGACGGTCGCCGGACTCGAAGCCGCCGACCGGACCGCCTCCGCCGAGGACGTCGTGGGGCGCAGCCAGCCGCTCAGCGCCGACGCCGCCGCGATCTACCGCTCGCTGGCCGACGCCGACTCGACGGCCGCGGCCGGCTTCCTCGCCGGGACGCTCGAACCGGCCGAGTCCCGCGCCCGCTACGACCGGGACCTCGCCACCGCCTCCCGGCTCCTGGTGAAGGCGGCCGCGAACACCGACGGTTCGGACGAGTCGGCCCGCGAGATCACCGCGCTCAACGAGCTGCTGCCGCGGTACGCGGGGCTGATGGAGCGGGCCCGGGCGGCCAACCGGCAGGGCCTGCCGCTCGGCGGCGCGTATCTGCGGTACGCCAACCAGGAGATGACGACCCGGCTGCTGCCCGCCGCCGAGCGGCTCTACGCGGCCGAGACCGCCCGGCTCCACCGGGACGACGACGAAGCCCGCGCCTGGCCCTACCTGGCGCTCGGCGCCGGGGTGCTCGCCCTCGGCGTCCTGGTGTGGGCGCAGCGGCGGGAGTTCCGCCGGACCAACCGGGTGTTCAGCCGGGGGCTGCTCGCCGCCACCGCCGCCTCCCTGGTGGTGCTGCTCTGGCTCGCCGGGGCGCACACCGTGGCCCGGAGCGGTCTCGGCTCCGCGCGGACCGAGGGTCAGCAGTCGCTCCAGCTGCTCAACGAGGCGCGGATCAGCTCCCTCAAGGCCCGCGCCAACGAGAACCTGACCCAGGTCGCCCGGGGCGCGGTGCTCACCGAGGACGGCAAGGACGACAAGTACGAGGCCGAGTACGCGAAGGGCATGACGGCGCTCACCGACGCGCTCGCCCGCGCGACCCGGCTCGCCGACGACGAGGCCGGCAAGGCGCCGCTGACCGAGGCCACGGCCCGGGTCGGCGAGTGGCGGGAACGGCACGCCGCCGCCCGCGAGCTCGGCGAGGCCGGCGACTACCAGGCCGCCCTGGACCGGATCATCGGCCCGAAGGGGACGGCCGAGCCGAAGGAGTCGGCCGGCTGGTCCTCCGACCAGGTCGACGCGGCCCTGGAGCGGGCGCTCGCCCACGAGCAGGAGCAGTTCACCCGCTCCGCGCGCGGTGCGGTGGACGCGCTGACCGGGCTGCCGCCGGGGGCGGCCGCGCTCGGCGCCCTCGGCGCCCTCGCCGCCGTGCTCGGCATCAACCGAAGACTGTCGGAGTACCGGTGAGAGGGGGCGGAATGACACCCGACGGCGAGCCGGTGGCGCGGCGGGCGGCCCGGCGGCTGCGCGGCTGGGGCGGCGTGGCCGCGATGGGCGTGGCCTGCGCGCTGACCGCCTCCCTCACCCTGCTGCCGCTGACCCGGGACGCGGACGGCGCGGACGCGCCCACCGGCCCCTTCGGGCCGGGTCCCGGCGTGGGCACCGCCGTCCAGGTCAGGGCCGACACCTGCGAACACCCGGAGGCCTCGCTGCGGCCCTCGACGGCGGACGGACCGTCGGTCACCGCGATCAAGGAGCGGGGCAAGCTGATCGTCGGCGTCGACCAGTCCAGCTACCGCTGGGGCTTCCGCGACCCGGAGACCGGCACCCTGGAGGGCTTCGACATCGCCCTGGCCCGGGCGATAGCCAAGGACCTGCTGGGCAGCGAGGACGCGGTGGTCTTCCGCGCGGTGCCCACCAACCAGCGGATCGCGGCGCTGGACAGCGGCACGGTGGACCTCGTGGTCCGCACGATGACGATCAACTGCAAGCGGATCGGGCAGGTGGCCTTCTCCACCGCCTACTTCCAGGCCGGGCAGCAGGTCCTCGCGCCGAAGACCTCCCCGATCACCGGCCACGACGCCTCGCTGAAGGGCCGCCGCGTCTGCACCGCCGAGGGCTCCACCGCCCACGAGGCGCTGGAGGAGAAGTCCTTCGGCGCGGTCATCAGGGACGAGGGCGACGGCACCCCCGCCGACCGGAACCTGCTGACCGTGCCCAACCAGCTGGACTGCCTGGCCCGGCTCCAGATGGGCGAGGTCGACGCGGTCGTCACCGACAACGCGCTGGCGGCCGGACAGGCCGCGCAGGACCCGGCGGTGGAGCTGAAGGGGAAGCCGTTCACCGAGGAGTACTACGGCGTGGCCGCGAAGCTCGGCAACGACGACCTGGTGCGCCGGGTCAACAAGGTCCTGGAGGACTACCGCAAGGGCCGCTGGCAGGAGGCGTACGGGATCTGGCTGGAGGCGGGCCTGGGGAAGGCCGAGCCGCCCGAGCCGCTGTACAAGTAGGCCCGCACGAACCGAAGGAGATGAGGAGAGCGATGGGCGTCACGGGACCCCCTGGGCCGGTGATGGACCGGGACGAGGTGGACCGTGCGCTGGCGCGCCTCGGCGCGGAGCACAAGGCGGTCGAGGACTCGCTCCTCGCGCTCCAGGACCACGCGGGCCGGCGGCTCCTCGAAGGCGCCGGCCTCACCGGCACCACCCGGGAGCGCTGGGCGTCGACCGAGCGGACCATCACCGTGCTCTGGAACTGCTTCGACGCGTACACGGCGGCGCTGCGGGGGGCCCGCGAGGTGCGGTCGCGGCACAAGTGGCCGAACCGGGACGAGCTGGCCGAGCTGACCGAGCGGCTGCGCGGCGACTCGGTGCACGTGCCCGGCGGCGCCGGCGAACAGGCGCTGCTGGCCGAGCGGTTCACCCTCGACGGACTGGTCCGGCGGATGAACGAGCTGTACGCGGCCTCGCTCGACGTGGTGGTCACGGCGGACGCGGTGTGGTCGGCGCTGCCCGCGCGGATAGACCTGCTCGCCGCCGAACTGGGCCGGACGCGTTCGCTGGCCCACTCGGTGGGGGTGCGCCCCGGGGAGCACCCGGCCGGCGACGAGCTGGAGTCCATCACCGCCGAGCTGACCGAGCTGCGGTCCCTGGTGGTGACCGATCCGCTGGCGTTCTGGCGCCCGGCGGCCGGGAGTTCGGCGCCCGGCGGGGGCCGGCCGGACACCGTGCGGTACGACCGGGCGGCGCTCGCCCTGGAGGACGTGCGGCGGGAGATCGAGGCGGTCCTCGCGGTGCGGCAGGACTCCGAGGAGCGGCTGCTGCGGCTGCGGGACGTGCTGTCCCGGGCGGACCGGACGCTCGCGGAGGCCCGGGTGGCGCGCGGCGAGGTGCTCGCGAAGATCGCCGCCTCCGAGGTGCCGGCCGTGAGCGGACCGTCGACGGCGCTCCAGGAGCGGCTCCAGGCCGCCGCCGAGTACCGGCGCCACGCCCTGTGGCACCGGCTCTCGCCGCTCCTCGACGCGCTGGAGCGGGAGGCGGAGGAGGAGTTGCTGCGCGCCCGGGACTCGCTGACGGCGGTGACGGCGCCGCTCGCGGTGCGGGCGGAGCTGCGCGGCCGGCTCGACGCGTACCGGGCGAAGGCGGCCCGGCTCGGCGGGGCGGACGACCCGTTCCTGACCGAGCGGTACGACACGGCGCGCCGCATGCTGTGGAGCGCGCCCTGCGACCTGCGGGCGGCGGAGCAGGTCGTGCTGCGCTACCAGCGGGCGGTGGCGGACCTGCTGTCCGGTCCGTCGGACACGGAAGGACGACAGTGGTGAGCGGTCTCAGAGCGCCGGGGAGCTGCCAGCGGCCCACCTGCGAGGGCGCGTACGAGGACGTGGGCGGCGGCGAGCTGTACTGCGACACGTGCGGGCTCGCGCCGGTGGTGGCGCCGAGCGGACGGCTCCAGTCCAACCCGACCGGCCTGGCGGTGCCCGGCAAGTCCGGCACCGGCACCGGCACGGGTTTCGGCGCGCCGTCCGAGGCGACGGCCTGGGGCCCCGACTCGGCGTCCGCGCACAGCGGTTCGCGGGCGTCCTCGCGGGCCTCGTCCCGCTCGTCCTCCTCGCGCCGCTCGGTGTCCGGGCGGCTGTCGCGGGCGCTGTCCGGGCGGAGCACGGGCCGTTCGGTGTCGGTGCGCAGCTCGGGTTCGTCGACCGCGCAGTCGGCGCGGAAGCGACTGGGCGCGGGGCTCGTCACGATCCCGGAGGTGCCGCGCCCCGATCCGCGCGCGGCGGTGATGGCGGACCCCGAGGTGCCCGAGCGGAAGCGATTCTGCTCGCGTTCCGACTGCGGGGCGCCGGTGGGCCGTCCGCGCGGCGACCGGCCGGGCCGCACCGAGGGGTTCTGCACCTCGTGCGGGCACCCGTACTCCTTCGTGCCGAAGCTGCGGGCCGGTGACGTGGTGCACGGGCAGTACGAGGTGGCGGGGTGCCTCGCACACGGCGGCCTCGGCTGGATCTACCTCGCCGTCGACCGGGCCGTCTCGGACCGGTGGGTGGTCCTCAAGGGCCTGCTCGACACCGGCGACCAGGACGCCATGGCGGCGGCGATCTCGGAGCGCCGCTTCCTCGCCGAGATCGAGCACTCCAACATCGTCCGGATCTACAACTTCGTCGAGCACCTCGACCCGCGCACCGGCTCCCTCGACGGCTACATCGTCATGGAGTACGTCGGCGGCAAGTCGCTCAAGGAGATCGCCAACGACCGGCGGACCCCCGAGGGCCGGCGCGACCCGCTCCCCGTCGAGCAGGCCTGCGCGTACGGCATCGAGGCGCTGGAGGCCCTCGGCCACCTGCACAGCCGCAACCTGCTGTACTGCGACTTCAAGGTGGACAACGCCCTCCAGTCCGAGGACCAGCTCAAACTCATCGACATGGGCGCGGTCCGGCGGATGGACGACGACGAGTCGGCGATCTACGGCACGGTCGGCTACCAGGCGCCCGAGGTCGCCGAGGTCGGGCCCTCGGTCGCCAGCGACCTGTACACGGTCGCGCGCACGCTCGCGGTGCTCACCTTCGACTTCCAGGGCTACACCAACGTCTTCGCGGACTCGCTCCCGGAGCCGGAGCACATCGAGGTCTTCCAGCGGTACGAGTCCTTCTACCGGCTCCTGGTGCGGGCCACCGACCCGGACCCGGCGCGCCGCTTCGCCTCCGCCGAGGAGATGGCCGAGCAGCTGACCGGGGTGCTGCGCGAGGTCGTCGCCCTCCAGTCGGGGCGGCCGAGGCCCGCGCTCTCCACGCTCTTCGGCGCGGAGGTCCGGGTCACCGACACCGTGCTCTTCGCCGAGCAGACCGAGGACGTGTCGGTGCTGGGCGCCCGCCGCACCGGCCGGGCCCGGCGCTCCGCTCCCCCGGTCGCGGGCGTCCCGGCCGGGCAGGGCCTCGGCTCGCTGCTCGCCCCGCCCGACGTGGCGGCCACCGCGCTCGCGCTGCCGGTGCCGCGGGTGGATCCGGCGGACGCCAACGCCGGTTTCCTCGCCGGTCTGCTGGCCGCCGCGCCCGCCGAACTCCTCGGCGCGCTGCGGGCCGCGCCCGCCGACACCCCCGAACTGCGGCTGCGCGCCCTGCGGGCCCAGCTCGACCTGCGGGACCTGGTCTCCGCCGGGCAGACGCTGGGCGCCCTGGAGCAGTGGGACGCCGACGACTGGCGGGTGGTGTGGCACCGGGGCGTGGCCTCGCTGGTGGGCGGCGACCTGACACACGCGGCCCTCGCCTTCGACGCGGTCTACGACGCCTTCCCCGGCGAGCCGGCGCCCAAGCTGGCGCTCGGCGTCTGCGCGGAGGTGCTGGGCCAGCTCGACAACGCCGCCGAGTACTACCACCTGGTGTGGGCGACCGACCCCGGTTTCGTCAGCGCCGCCTTCGGGCTGGCCCGGGTGCGGCTCGCCGCCGGGGACCGCACGGGGGCGGTCGCCGCGCTCGAATCCGTACCGGAGTCCTCCATCCACTACACGGCGGCCCGGGTCGCGGCCGTCCGGGCCCGGCTGCGGCGGCGCCCGCCGCGCGAACCGCTCGGCGCCGACCTGACGGCGGCCGCCGCGCAGGTCTCCGCCCTCGGCGGCTTCGGCCTCGACCCGGTCCGCCGGGAGCGGTTGTCGACGGAGGTGCTCGGCACCGCCCTCGACTGGGTACTCTCCGGGAGTCCCGGTGCCGCGCCGGGCGGCGGGGAGCCGTTGCTCGGGAGCGCGCTGGACGAGAGCGGGCTCCGCTTCGGCCTGGAGCGCGCCTACCGGGTGCTGGCCCGGCTCGCCCAGCGGGGCGATGAGAGGATCGAACTGGTGGAGCGGGCCAACCGCTACCGCCCCAGGACGTGGGTGTGAGGATGGACCAGAAGCCCCAGCCGCCGGCACACGGCCTCGCCGTCTGCCCGGACCCGGAGTGCGCGGAGCCCGTGGACCCGAGGGACCGCTTCTGCGGGGCCTGCGGCCACGACCTGTCGGCCGCCGCGGAGCTGCCGGCCGGGCAGGACCGGCCGACCATGCCGATCGCCGCGCCCGTCTGGCCCGAGGCCCCGCCCCGGGACCCCGGCTCGCTGTCGACGCTGACCCAGCACCCGGGCGAGCTGCCCGGCACCGACTCGGGCGGGCGCGACCTGCCGACGGTGCCGGTCCGGACGGACGGCCCCGCGGCGCCGCCGCCGCCGACGACGCCGCCGAGCGGGGCGACGGTCCGGGGCGGAGGCGACTTCGAGCTGGCCGCGCCGGATCCGCGGGCCGCGGTGCGGGTGGAGCCGGACGCGGCCCCGGACGCTCCGGGCGCGGCCGCCGGCCGCCCGGACGCGGCTGCCGAGGCCGCCGTCGCTCCGGACGCCTCGGGTGCTCCGGACGCCTCGGGCGCTTCGGACTCCTCGGACGCCTCGGGCGCTTCCGGGGACGTGGCCGAGGGGATCTGCGTGGCCTGCCGGGCCGGGCGGGTCGACGGGGACGGCTACTGCGAGAACTGCGGGCACGCCCAGCCCCGCGAGCGCGACCACATGGAGCGGGAACTCGGCACGGTGGCCGCGGTGAGCGACCGGGGCCTGCGCCACCACCGCAACGAGGACTCGTTCTCGATCGCCGAGACCGGTCTGCCCGACGGCCGGCCGGCCACCGTCGCGATCGTCTGCGACGGCGTCTCCTCCGCCCACCGCCCCGACGAGGCGTCCGCCGCCGCGGCCCGCGCGGCCGGAGCCGTGCTCCGCGAGGCCCTGCCCCGCGGCACCCATCCGCAGCAGGCCATGCACGAGGCGATCGTCGCCGCCGCGGCGGCCGTCACCGCGCTGGCCGACCCCGACGGCGGGGGCCCCGACTCCCCCCACGGCGGCAACTCCCCCGCCTGCACCATCGTCGGTTCCGTCGTCACCGACGGACTGCTCGTCGTCGGCTGGGTCGGCGACAGCCGGGCCTACTGGGTGCCCGACGACCGCACCGCGCCGTCCGCCCGGCTCACCGAGGACGACTCGTGGGCGGCGCAGATGGTCAAGGCGGGCCTGATGAACGAGGCGCAGGCGTACGCGGACGAGCGCGCCCACGCCATCACGGGCTGGCTCGGCGCCGACGCGTACGAACTGGAGCCGCACACCGCCGCGTTCAAGCCCGACCGGCCCGGGGTCGTCGTGGTCTGCACCGACGGGCTGTGGAACTACGCGGAGGCGGCCGAGGCGATGGCCCGGGCCGTCCCCGCCGACGCGGCGGTCCGGCCGCTGCACGCGGCGCGGGTCCTCGTCGGCCACGCCCTCGACGGCGGCGGACACGACAACATCACGGTCGCGCTGACGCCGTTCGCGCCGACGCCCTCGGGGGCAGGCTCCTCCTGACCCCCCGTCACCAGCCGCGTCCGCACCGTCACCACCGCCGCAGTACCGTCGCCCTCTCCGTACCCGTCGCCACCGCAGTACCCGTCGCCGCCGAGGAGCCGAAACCAGATGGCGAACTTCGCCAAGCCGTCCGTGCCGCAGTTCTCGGTGGACGTCTACCAGAACGAGTACCTGCCGGTCGGCGGGCGGGACGTCGACGCCGTCGTCACCGTGACCGCGACCGGCGGCGGCACCAGCGGCGCGCGGGGCGTCACGACCGGCGGGCCCGCCGGCGTGGTGATCATGGTCGACTGCTCGGGGTCGATGGACTACCCGCCGACGAAGATGGAGGGCGCCCGGGCCGCGACCGCCGCCGCGATCGACACCCTCCGCGACGGCACCTCCTTCGCCGTCGTCGCCGGCAACCACGTCGCCACCCCCGTCTACCCGGGCGACGGGCGGCTCGCCGTCGCCGGCGCCCGGAGCCGCGCGGAGGCCAAGGAGTCCCTGGCCCGGCTCACGGCCGACGGCGGCACCGCGATCGGCACCTGGCTGCGGCTCGCCGACGCGCTCCTCGGCGGGGAGGACCTCGCCATCCGGCACGCGGTGCTGCTCACCGACGGGCGCAACGAGCACGAGACGCCCGAGGCGCTGCGGGCCGCGCTCGACGCCTGCGCGGGCCGCTTCACCTGCGACGCGCGGGGGGTCGGCACCGACTGGGAGGTCAAGGAGGTCACCGGCATCGCCTCGGCGCTGCTCGGCTCCGCCGACATCGTCGCCGATCCGGCCGGGCTCGCCGCCGACTTCACGGCCATGATGGAGAACGTCATGGGCAAGGGCGTCGCCGACGTAGCGCTGCGGCTGTGGACGCCGGTCGGCGCGGAGCTCGTCTTCGTCAAGCAGGTCGCCCCGTCGGTCGCGGACCTCACCGGCCGGCGCGCCGACGCGGGGCCGCGCGCCGGGGACTACCCGACCGGATCGTGGGGCGACGAGTCCCGCGACTACCACGTGCGCGTGCGGGTCCCGGCGAACGCGGTCGGACAGGAGATGCTCGCCGCCCGGGCCTCCCTGATCGTCCCCGACCCGGCCGGCGGCGACGCCCGGGTCGTGTCCCAAGGACTGGTACGGGCGGTGTGGACGCACGACGTGGCGATGACCACGGCCATCAACCCGCAGGTCGCGCACTACACGGGCCAGGCGGAGCTCGCGGACGCCATCCAGGCCGGACTCGACGCCCGCAAATCGGGCGATCGGGACGGAGCGACCGCGAAACTGGGCCGCGCGGTGCAGCTCGCGGCGGCTTCCGGCAACGCGGATACCGCGAAACTCCTTTCGAAGGTGGTGGACGTGGTCGACGCGGCGGCGGGTACTGTGCGGTTGAAGGCGAAGGTCGCGGAGGCGGACGAGATGACACTCGAGACGCGCTCCACCAAGACCGTTCGCGTCAAGAGGTAGCCCGGCCCACCCGGGCCGGAAGACGAGAGGGGGAAGCACCGACATGCCGACCTGCCCGAACGGACACCAGTCGGTCTCCGACGACTGGTGCGAGGTCTGCGGCCATCGCATGGCCGGGGCGGGTGCGCAGGCGGGTGCCGTACCCCCGCCGCCCCCGCCGCCCCCGGGCCCTCCGGGTCCCCCCGGTCCTCCGGGTCCCCCCGGTCCCCCCGGCCCGCCGCCCGCCTACGGCTACCCCCACCCGTCCCCTCCCCCCGGCGGCCCCGGCTTCCCTGACGGCCCCGGCGGGTCCGGCTTCTCCGGTGGTCCCGCCGGCCCCGGCTACCCCGGCGCGCCTGGCGCACCCGGCGGACCCGGCTACCCCGGCGCCCCTGGCGGCGGTCCTGGCGGTCCCGGCGGCCCCGGCTTCTCCGACGGTCCGGGGGGTCCCGGCGCCCCGGGCGGCCCCGGCTACCCCTCCGGCCCCAACTTCCCCGGCGGACCCGGCGCCCCTGGCGCCCCCTCCGGCCCCGGCTTCCCGGGCGCTCCGGGCGGGCACGGCGGCCCGGGTGCTCCCGGCTACCCCGGCGGACCCGGCGCGCAGGGCGGCCCCGGTGCTCCGGGCGGCCCGGGCACGCCCGACGGTCCCGGCTACCCCGGCGCCCCGGGCGGCGGTCCCGGCTTCCCTGGCGCTCCCGGCGGTCCCGGCGGCTCCGGCTTCTCCGGTGGCCCGGGTGGCCCCGGTGGCCCCGGTGCGCCCAGCCGTCCCGGCACGCCCGACGGCCCCGGCTTCCCCGACGGCCCCGGCTTCCCCGGCCCTCCGGGCGGGCCCGGCGGCCCCGGTGCTCCCGGCTACCCCGGCGGACCCGGTGCGCAGGGCGGCCCCGGCTTCCCCGGTGCGCCTTCCGGCCCCGGCGGTCCCGGTGCGTCTTCCGGCCCCGGCGGTCCCGGTGGCGGTTCCCCGTTTCCCGGTGCGCCCGGCGGTTCGGGTGCTCCCGGGTTCCCGGGTGCGCCCGGCGCGTCCGGCGGTCCGGGTGGGCCCGGCTTCCCGGGGCCCGGTGGCCCGCCCGCTCCCCCGGTGGGCGGTGGGTTCGGGGCCGGCGGGGATCCGAACGCGACCGCGCAGGCGGAGCTGTGCCCGCAGTGCCGTACGCCGCGGGAGCACATGGCGCCGTTCTGCGAGGAGTGCCGCTGGAACTTCCTGACCGGCACCGCGACCTCGTACACGCCGGTGGCGCCCCCGCCGCAGGCGCCGCGTCCCTCGGGGCCGCCGCCGGGGCTGAACCTGCCTCCGGGCTTCCAGTCCCCGCCGCCGGGTGCGCCCGTCGCGCCGCAGCCCGGTCCCGGCGCGGGCCCCGGCACGGCCGCCCCGCAGGATCCGTTCGGCTACCACGACTCGCGGCCCTCTCAGGTGAACCGGCCGGCCGAGCCGCTCGGCGCCGAGCCGACGCACCACCAGGCGCCGCCGTCGTACGCCCAGGCACAGGCCCCGGCCCCGCCGGCGCCGCCGCGTGCCGACGACGACTGGGTGCTCCCGCCGCCGTCGCAGGCGCAGCCCCCGCAGGCCCCCCAGCCCCCGCAGCCGCGGGCCCCGCAGGGGTGGACGGCGCACATCGGGCCCGACCGTGACTACTTCATGGCGATGATGCGCCGCAGCGGGCCGGAGGCGTCGGGGCTCAACCTGCCCGCGTACGCGCCGCCGAAGCAGCTGCCGCTCCAGGGCAACCAGGTGTCCATCGGGCGGCGGCGGCACTCGACCGGCGAGGCCCCGGACATCGACCTGGCCGTGCCGCCGGAGGACCCGGGCGTCTCGCACCAGCACGCCGTGCTGGTGCAGCAGCCCGACGGCTCGTGGGCGGTGGTGGACCAGAACTCCACCAACGGCACCACGGTCAACGGCGGCGAGGAGCCGATCCAGCCGTACGTGCCGGTCCAGCTCCAGGACGGCGACCGGGTGCACGTCGGCGCCTGGACGACGATCACCGTCCGGCGCGGCTGAGGCCCCGGAGGGCCGGGGGTCCTAGACCTCCGGTCCTCCGCCGCCCCGTCTGAGACGATGGAACGGTGAACGAGCAGAGCTTCTACGATCAGGTCGGCGGCGAGGAGACGTTCCGCCGTCTCGTCCGGCGCTTCTACGAGGGCGTCGCCGGGGACCCGTTGCTCCGCCCGATGTACCCCGAGGAGGACCTCGGCCCCGCGGAGGAGCGCTTCGCCCTCTTCCTGATGCAGTACTGGGGCGGTCCCGGCACCTACGGCGAGCGCCGCGGCCACCCGCGACTGCGGATGCGGCACGCCCCCTTCACCGTCGACCAGGCCGCGCACGACGCCTGGCTCCGGCACATGCGCGCCGCGATCGACAGCCTGGAGCTCTCGCCGGAGCACGACGCCCAGTTGTGGCGGTACATGACGTACGCCGCGGCCTCGATGGTGAACACCCCCGGCTGATCCGGGCGCCCGCCCAAAAGGAACGTCCGTTTCTCGGCAGGTTCAGACCACTCCGTGCCACCGGATGAACACATTCCGGGGACGCGTGACCGAATAACGGTCACGATCCCATCAAGGTCCGTGCGTAAGCGGTTTCCAGCGGCCCGTGGCCGATGAAAGCATTCCCGGAGCGTTTCGACAGTTCGACAAGCGTTCGCCGGTATGCGGACACGCGTGGAGCGGCCAGGGGGATGGGTGACGGGGTTCGTACTTCTGCGCGTCAGGGCTCACCGACTACTGCTCGGCGCGGCCCTGCTCGCCGTCGTCCTGACCACGACGGTGCTCGCGACCCTCGCCGGCTTCTCGTCCTCCATCGGGAACGCCGCGCTCCAGGCCGGACTGCGCGACCGCTCGGCCTCCGCCGCGACCCTGCTCGTCTCCGGGCAGGTCCCGGCCGAGCGGCGGGCCGCCGCCGACGAGGCCGTCACCGGAAGCGCCCGGCGCACCTTCGACGGACTGCCCGTCACCGTACAGCGCCTGGAGAGCTCGGGGCCGTACGCGCTGCCCCGCGCCCTCCAGCCGCCCGCGGCCCGCGAGGGCGACCCCGACCTGACCCACTTCGCGGCGCTCGACCGCTCCCGGCTCGTCCTGGACCGCGGCGCCTGGCCCTCGGCCACGCGCACCGACGGCGTGGTCGAGGCGGCGCTGCCCGCGGAGGCGGCGAAGCGGCTCGGCGTCGGCCCGGGCGTCACCTTCGAACTCACCGACCGGCTCACCGACAAGCGCGTGCGGACGCGGATCACCGGCGTCTACGAACCGGCCGACACCACCGACCCGTACTGGCTGCTCGACCCGGCCGGCGGCCGCGGCGTGCGCACCGTCTCCTTCACCACGTACGGACCGCTGCTCGCCGACCCCGCCGTCCTCGCCTCCGGCGCCCTCGCCCTCGGCGAGACCGCCTGGCTCGGCACCGCCGACTTCTCCCGCCTCGACACCGGCGGGATCGAGTCGCTGCGCGCGGCGGCCACCCGCGAGCCCGCGGCGCTCCTCGCCGACGGCGAGTCCTTCGGGACCACGATCAGCGTGATCACCGGCCTCCCGACCGTCCTCGCGCAGACCGAACGCGCCCTCGCCGTCTCCCGCTCCACCCTCCTCGTCGTCGCCGTGCAGCTGGTGATGCTCGCCGCCTACGCGCTGCTGCTCGTCGCCCGGCTGCTCAGCACCGAACGCTCCGGCGAGACCGCGCTGCTGCGCGCCCGCGGCGGCTCCCGGCGCCGGATAGCCGGGCTCGCCGGCGCCGAGGCGCTGCTCCTCGCACTGCCCGCCGCCGTCGTCGCCCCGCTGCTCGCCGGCCCGCTGACCCGGCTCTTCGCCGAGCGGTCGGCGCTCTCCTCGCTGGGGGTCCGGCTCGACACCTCGCCCTCCCCCACGGTCTGGCTGGTCGCCGCCGGCGTCGCCCTCGCCTGCGCGGCGGCGGTCGTCGCCCCCGCGCTCGCCGCCCGCGACGGCGACGCCGTCTCGCTGCGCAAGGCGCGCGGCGGCACGCTGCCGTGGCCGGTGCGGGCGGGCGCGGACCTCGGGCTGCTGCTCGTCGCGGGCATCGCGCTCTGGCAGCTCCAGCGCCGGCCCGAGGCGGCCGCCGACGCCTCCTCGATCGATCCGGTGCTCGTCGCGGCGCCCGCGCTCGCGCTGCTCGCCGGCACCGTCCTGACGCTGCGTCTGCTGCCGCCCGCCGCCAGGCTGGCGGAGCGGCGCGCCGCCGGCGGCCGGGGCCTGTCGGCCGCGCTGGCCGGCTGGCAGTTCAGCCGCCGCCCGCTCCGCGGCGCCGGTCCGGTGCTGCTGCTGGTCCTGGCGGTGGCGATGGGCATGCTGGCGATCGGGCAGAGCCGCTCGTGGGAGCGGTCGCAGCACGACCAGGCGGACTTCCGGGCCGGCACGGAGCTCCGGGTGATCGGCGCCGGCCCCGGCGACCCGGCCCGGACCTCGCAGCTCGCCGCCGTCCCGGGCGTCCGCGAGGTCGCGCCGGTCTTCCGGTCCACCATGGACCTGGCCGGCCGCACCGCGACGGTCCTCGCCGTCGCCACCGACCGCCTCTCCGGCGGTCTGCTGGTCCGCGAGGACCTGGCGGGCGGGACGGCCGCCGGACTGCTCGCCCCGCTCTCCCCCGAGGGCGGCGCCCGGCCGGGCCTCGCGGTGCCGCGGGACAGCCGCTCGGTCGTCGTCGGCCTGCGCGGTCAGGCCCCGCGCGGCACCTCCGACGCGCGGGTCACGCTGGTCCTGCAGGACGCGTACGGGGTGCCGTACCGCCAGCACGTGGGGCAGCTGCCCGCCGACGGCCGCACCCACCGGCTGACGCTCGACCTCGCGAAGCTGACCTCGAACGGCACCCGGTCCGACGCGGGCCTCGTCCTCACCGGCATCGAGCTCTCCGCCGAGTTCTTCGAGGGCGACGAACGCGCCCAGACCCTCCACGTCGACCTGCTCGGCACCACCGGGAAGGACGGCGCCCTGCGCCCCGCCGACCCGGCCCGCACCCTGGCCGGCTGGAAGACGGCCCGCGAGCAGACCCTGCGGGGCGCCCCCCAGGACCCGGAGGAGCTGAAGGGCCGGGCCGGCGCCCCGGCGGCGGGCGGCCAGGGAGCCCCGTACTCCGTCGCGTACGGGCTGAAGGGCTTCTTCTCCGAACCCCGCGGCCCGCTCTCCGAGGACTACGCGGTGCGGCTGACCGCGCCCGTGGGCCGGCAGGACCACCTGCTGCCGGCGATCGCCTCCGAGGCCTTCATGGCCGCGTCCAAGGCGAAGCCCGGCGACCACCTGGAACTGTCCCTCGGCGGCCGGCGGCTCTACGCCGTCGTCGGCAAGGTCGTGAAGGACCTGCCGACGACCGGCACCGCCGGCCGGGCCACCGACGCGGAGGCCGCCGGCCACGTGCCGGAGGACGGCGGCGGGGTGCTCGTCGACCTGACCGCCGTCAACCGCTACCTGGCCACCACCGACCCGACGGCCCCCGTGGCGCCCACCGAGTGGTGGCTCACCCCCGAACGGGGCGCCGCGGACACCGTCGCGAAGACGCTGCGCGAACGGTCCGACGGCGCGCCCGGCGAGCTGGTCGTCCGCGACGAGATCGCCGCCGACCTGCTCGGCGACCCGCTCGGCGCCGGCCCCAACACCGCCCTGATGGCGGTGGCGGCCGCCGCCGCGGCGCTCGCCGCCGTCGGCTTCGCGGTCGGCTCGGCCGGTTCGGTACGGGAGCGGGCCGCCGAGTTCGCGATCCTGAAGGCCATCGGCGCACCGCGCCGCCGGCTCGCCCGGCTCCTCGCCGCCGAACAGGGCGTCCTGATCGGGGTGGGCCTGCTGGTGGGCGTCGCCCTCGGCACCCTGCTGGCCCGGGTCGTCGTCCCGCTCGTGGTGCTCACCGGCCGGGCCACCCGGCCCGTGCCGCCCGTCCTGGTCGAACTGCCCCTCGGCGAAGTGGCCCTGCTCCTCGCCGGAGTCGCCGCCCTGCCGCTCGCGGTCGTCGCGGGCATCGCCCTGCGCCGCAACGACCCGGCGGTGTCCCTGCGCCACCAGGGAGACAACTGATGCCCGACGTCCCGCGCGAGGAGCCCCGCCCGATGCAGCCCGCAGGCGAGTCCCCCGACCACCGGCCGACCGCCGCCGAGAAGGGCACGGCCCGGGTCGTCGCCCCCTGGGTCCGGACCCGGCTGCGCGCCTCCCCGGGCGCCGCGGCCGGACTCGCCCTGCTCGTCTTCGTCACCGCGCTGCTCGCCGCCGCGCTGCCGCGGGTGATGGACGCGTACGAGACGAAGGGGCTGCGGCACGGCATCCGTACCGCGGCCGCCCACCAGTCCCAGCTGGAGATCACCGCCCCGCTCGACCCGGGCGCCTCCATCGGCCCCGCCGTCCTCCAGGGCGACCGGGAGAACCTGCGGGAACTGCTGCCCGCGCCGCTGCGCACCGACCCGGCGCAGACCGTGCACGGCGTCCGCACGACGGTCCCGGTCCAGGGCCTCGACCCGTGGCTGCCCAAGCCCGACAACACCCCGCCGGAGTTCACCCTCGCCTCGCCCTCGGAACTCGCCGCGCACGCGGTGCTGCGCCAGGGCCGGATGCCGGCGGGCGACGCGAAGCGTCCGGAGGCCGCGGTCACGGCGGCGACGGCCGAGGCCCTCAAGCTCAAGCCCGGTTCCGTCGTGCACGTGCCCGGCACCGGCGCCGACCCCGTCGCGATCACCGTGACCGGCGTCGTGGAACCCTCCGACCCCCAGCGGCCCTACTGGGCCGTCGAACCGCTCCTCGGGACACCGGTGCTCGCGCTGAAGCCGGACCCGACGCAGCTCACGTACTACTGGCGGGCCGCCCTCCTGCTCGCCCCGGAGTCGGGGGCCGCCCTCCTCACCACCATCGGCCAGCCGGAGGTCTTCTGGCGCTACCCGGCGGCCTACGACCACCTGACCGCGCGGGACGCCGAACCGCTCGCCGCCGCCCTCGACTCGCTCCACAGCGGCCCCGCCATGGCGGAGATCCGCAAGATCACCGGCCCCAACGGCCTGGTCACCACCGGGCTCGACGAACTCTCCGCCGGCTACGCGGCGACGAAGGCCGCGATCTCCCCCGTCGTCGCCGTCGCCGTCTTCGGCATCGGCTCCGTCGCGGCCGTGGTCGTCGCCATGACCGGCGGCCTCTTCCTCAGCCGCCGGGACGGCGAGCTGACCCTGCTGCGCGCCCGCGGCGCCTCCCTGCCCGGCATCGGCCTCCGGCTGCTCGGCGAGACCGCCGCGGTCACCGTCCCGGCCGCGGCGCTCGGGCTGGCCGCCGCCGTGGCCCTGGTCCGCGGCCCCGACACCCCCGGCACCTCCTCCCTCACCGGCTCCGCGCCGCTCCTCCCGTCCGTCCTCGGCGCCGCCCTGGTGACGCTGGTCGCCGCCCTGATGCTGCCCGTCCGGGCCGTGCTGCGGCACCGCGCGCCCCGGCTGCACGGAGCCCGCGAGGACCTGGTGGACGCCAAGCCGTCCCGGCGCCGCACCGTCGCCGAACTGACCCTGCTCGTCCTGGCCGCGGGCGCCATCGGCTCGCTGCGCCTGCGCGGCACCGAGGACACCGGCGACCATCTGGTCAGCGCGGCCCCGGTGTTCGTCGGCGTGATCGCCGCCCTCGTGCTCGTACGGATCCAGCCGCTGCCGCTGCGCTGGCTGGCCCGCCCGGCCCGCCGGATGCGCGGGGTCGTCGGCCCGCTGGCCATCGCCCGCGCCGGACGGTCCTCGGCCACCGGAGTGCTGCCCCTGCTCGCCCTCGTCCTGGCGCTGACCACGGCCGCCTTCGGCGGCTCCGTCCTCGCCGGGGTCGCCGAGGCCCGCGACCGGGTCGCGACGCTCTCCACCGGCGCCGACGCCCGCGTCGAGGGCCGCACCGAGGGCCTGCCGCTGCCGGCCGGACTCACCGAGGCGGTGCGCGCCGCGAAGGGCGTCCGGGAGGCGCAGCCCGTACAGATCGAGTACGGGGTGTCGCTGCCGTCCCCGGTCGCCACCGACCAGCCGATGAGCGCCCCGCTCGTCGCCGTCGACCCGGCCGCCTACGCCCGGCTCGCGCGGCGGACCGACAACGGCGCCTTCCCGGCCGAGCTGCTCGCCTCGACCGGGAAGGGCGGCCCCGAGGCGGTCGGCGACACCGAGCGGGTGCTGCCCGCGCTCGCCTCGCCGGAGGTCGCCGCCCGCCTCGGCGACCGGCCGATGGACCTCATCTCGGCCGCCGGCAGCTTCCGCGTGCGGGTGGTCGCGGTACGCGCCTCCACCCCCGCCGTGCGCGGCGAGGACTTCCTCGTGCTCAACGCCGCCGACATCACCAACCGGCGGGAGACCGCCGTGCTGGTGACCGGCGCGCCCGACGGCGCCGCGCTGCGCGCGGCCGTCGCGACGAAGACGAAGGACTTCGCCGTCACCCTGAACTCCGAGGCCCGCGGCACCTACGTGGACTCCCCGCTCCAGTCCGGCGCCGAGGGGCTCTACTCCGCGGCCATCGGAGCGGGCGCCGCCTACGCGGTGGTCGCCGTGCTGCTGTCGCTGACGCAGAGCGGTCCCGAGCGGGCCACGCTGCTGTCCCGGCTGCGGACCATGGGCCTGACCCGCAGGCAGGGCCGCCGGCTGCTCGCCCTGGAGGCGCTGCCGCCGGCGGTCTTCGCCGCACTCGGCGGGGCGCTCGCCGGCTGGGCGACGGTGCCGCTGCTCGCGCCCGGCGTCGACCTGCACCGGCTGGCGCTCGCCACCGCGCAGGGCGGCGCGCGCCTGGCCGACGTACCGCTGCGGGCCGACCCGTGGTCGCTGGTGGTGCCGGCCGTGGCCGTGGTCCTCCTGACGGGGGCGGCGGCGGGCCTCCAGGCGTGGTGGACGGGCCGGAAGAGCTCGGTGAAGGAACTCAGGGCAGGAGACGCACGATGACGACGACCGCGAACACGACCCTGGAGGAGCTGGAGAGGCGGGCCAACGCCCATCGCGACCGGCCCTCGTACGGCCACGACGCGCTGATCTCCTGCGACCGCCTGGTGCGGATCTTCACCACCGACGGAGTGGAGGTGCAGGCGCTCCAGGGGCTCGACCTGCTCGTCAAGGAGGGCGAGCTGATGGCCCTCGTCGGGGCCTCCGGCTCCGGCAAGTCGACCCTGATGAACATCCTGGCCGGCCTGGACGTGCCCACCGCCGGCGCCGCCCGGGTGGCCGGCTGCGACCTGCTCGCGATGACCGGCAAGGACCGGCTGCGCTACCGCCGCGAGGTCGTCGGCTTCGTCTGGCAGCAGACCGCGCGCAACCTCCTCCCCTACCTGACGGCCGCCCAGAACGTGGCCCTGCCGATGCAGTTGGCGGGCAGCCGGAAGAAGCGGGCCGAGCGGGCCGAGGAGCTGCTCGCCATGATGGACATCGCGCACTGCCGCGACCGGCGGCCCCACCAGCTCTCCGGCGGCCAGCAGCAGCGGGTCGCGATCGCCGTCGCCCTCGCCAACGACCCGAAGGTCCTCCTCGCCGACGAGCCGACCGGCGAGCTGGACTCCGCCACCGGCGAGCAGGTCTTCGCCGCCTTCCGCCGGGCCAACGAGGAGCTGGGCACCACGATCGTCATCGTCACCCACGACCAGGCGGTCGCCACCGAGGTGCGCCGCACGGTCGCGATCCGCGACGGCCGGACCTCCTCCGAGGTGCTGCGCCGCACCGAGGTCGACGCGGAGGGCCAGGAGTCGCTGGTGGCCCGGGAGTACGCGATGCTCGACCGGGCGGGACGGCTCCAGCTGCCGGCGGACTACACCAAGGCGCTGGGCATGGAGCACCGCGTGGCGCTGGAGCTGGAACAGGACCACATCGGGGTGTGGCCGGACGACGCGGAGCGCTGAGGAACCGGCACCGCCCCCGCCCCGTCCCACTCCGGGGGTGGTCGGGATGGGAAAGGGACGCCTGCTCGCGTACGCGGGCGCGGTGGCCGTGCCGCTCGGCGCCGGCGCGCTGCTGCACCTGTGGGGGAGCTGGTCGCTGCGGTCCCCGCTGGGCACCCCGACCGCGCTCGCGGTCCTCGTCGGCCTCGTCCTCGCCGGACTCGCGGTGGCGGCGCACAACGCGCTCTTCCGCGAGGGCGGCAGCGTCCTGGCCCTGGTGCTGCTGCTCGCGGGCCTGGGCGCGGTGTGGGTCGAGGCCCGGGACTCGCGGGTGCGCGGGGCGACGGTGGAGTGCATGGTGGTGGGGAAGGTGCGGGTCACCGACCATCCCACCTTCGGCGAGGGCGCCCCGGTGGCGAAACGGCTGTACCACCACGCGCTGGACTGTCCGGGCGGCTACCCGGAGGAGTTCTCCTGGGAGCGGAAGCTCGGCGAGGCGGGGAAGCGGCTCAGGATCGCCTACGACCCGGCACGGCGGATGGACCCGGTCCCGGCCGACGAGAACGTCGCCCGGGGAGCCCTCTTCGTCCCGGTCGGCCTGCTCCTGCTCGCGGCCGGCCTCTCGGCGGCCGCGCTGGCGGTGGAGGGGACGGGCGAACGGGTCTGGTGACGTCCCCGCCCGGCCGGACTCAGGACACCGACCGGATCAGGTGACGTCCCCGCCCGGCAGGGCTCAGGACACCGACCGGATCAGGTGACGTCCCCGCCCGGCAGGACTCAGGACACCGACCGGATCAGGTGACGGCCCCGCCCGGCAGGGCTCAGGTGGCCGGGGTGACGGTGAGCGAGGCGGGGGCCGTGCGCAGGGCGACGGAGCCGTACGGGGTGCGCAGCCGCAGCCACGGTCCGGTGGCCATCAGCGCGACCGGAACGTCGCCCGGCGGCAGGAAGCCCAGCGACTGGGCGGCGTGCACGGCCCGCAGCGGCAGGCCGGTGGCGCCGAGGACGCGGGACCAGATCTCCCGGCCGACGCGGTCGCGCTCGGCGCGGGTGCGCCGCTCCTCGGGCAGCTCCGCGTCCCGGCGGCGGAACTCGGCGACGGCGGCGGCGACCGCGCCGCGCAGCTCCCCGGCGCCCGGCAGGCCCTCGACGGGCCGCCAGCCGGTGCGCGGCGGGAGGACACCGGCCCACGGCGGGCCGGTGACGGCGCCGGGGACGACGGCCTTGCCGGCCGACTCCTCGATGCCGTCGAGCAGCTCGCCGGCGGAGACCGTGACGTCGAGGTCGACGGCGTCCTCCAGCCGGGCCGTGCGGATCGCGAGGACCTCGAAGGACGGCGGGCGTCCGAACACGGCGAGCGCGCCGCCCCCGGCCTGGAGGCGGACGGCGGCGGCGCGGTCGTAGTGCACCAGCCGGGTCAGGAAGGCGGCGAGGGCCGCCGCCTCCCTGGGGTCGGCGAAGTGCAGCGGGGCGAGCACGGTCATGCGGCGGACGTCATCCCGTCGTCGACGTACTCCTGGAGGAAGCTGCGCTCCTCCTCGGAGATGCGGCGCGGTCGCTGCGCCTCCAGGTCGAAGGGCACGACGACCGTCGAGGCCCGTACGTAGGTGACCTCGGGGTCCTTGATCTCGTACGCGATCGTCAGCGACGCCGCGCCGATCTTCGTGACCCACGACTCGATGGTCACCGGCTCGTGCCGGTGGACCAGCGGGCGGAGGTAGTCGATCTCGTGGCGGGCCACGACGGACCCGCCGGAGAAGGACGGACTGCCGTCCCCCGGCGCCAGCCGGAACATGAAGTCGATCCGGGCCTCCTCCAGGTAGCGGAGGAAGACCACGTTGTTGACGTGCCCGAAGGCGTCCATGTCCGACCAGCGGAGGGGGCAGCTGTAGATGTGTCTCGCCACGGCCGGTCAGCCCCGGGTGAGCTTCTTGTGGGTGGCGCGGTGCGGACGGGTGGCGTCCGGGCCGAGCCGCTCGACCTTGTTCTTCTCGTACGACTCGAAGTTGCCCTCGAACCAGAACCACTTGGAGTCGCCCTCGTACGCCAGGATGTGCGTGGCGACCCGGTCCAGGAACCAGCGGTCGTGGGAGACGACCACGGCGCAGCCGGGGAAGTCGAGGAGCGCGTTCTCCAGCGAGGAGAGGGTCTCGACGTCGAGGTCGTTGGTGGGCTCGTCGAGGAGCAGCAGGTTGCCGCCCTGCTTGAGGGTGAGCGCGAGGTTGAGGCGGTTGCGCTCACCGCCGGAGAGCACGCCGGCCGGCTTCTGCTGGTCCGGGCCCTTGAAGCCGAACGCGGAGACGTAGGCGCGGGACGGCATCTCGACCTGGCCGACGTTGATGTAGTCCAGCTCGTCGGAGACGACGGCCCACAGCGTCTTCTTGGGGTCGATGTTGGCGCGGCCCTGGTCGACGTAGGAGATCTTGACCGTCTCACCGATCTTGATCTCGCCGGCGTCGGGGGTCTCCAGGCCCTGGATCATCTTGAAGAGCGTCGTCTTGCCGGCGCCGTTCGGGCCGATGATGCCGACGATGCCGTTACGGGGCAGCGTGAAGGACAGGTCGTCGATGAGGACCTTCTCGCCGAAGGCCTTCGAGAGGTTGTTGACCTCGACGACGACGGAGCCCAGGCGCGGGCCCGGCGGGATCTGGATCTCCTCGAAGTCCAGCTTCCGCATCTTGTCGGCCTCGGCGGCCATCTCCTCGTAGCGCGCGAGACGCGCCTTGGACTTGGCCTGACGCCCCTTGGCGTTGGACCGCACCCACTCGAGCTCTTCCTTGAGGCGCTTGGCGCGCTTCTCGTCCTTCTTGCCCTCGACCTTGAGGCGCTCGGCCTTCTTCTGGAGGTAGGTCGAGTAGTTGCCCTCGTACGGGATGGCACGGCCGCGGTCGAGCTCCAGGATCCACTCGGCCACGTTGTCGAGGAAGTACCGGTCGTGGGTGATGGCCACGACGGTGCCCTTGTACTTGGCGAGGTGCTGCTCCAGCCAGTTCACCGACTCGGCGTCGAGGTGGTTGGTGGGCTCGTCGAGGAGCAGCAGGTCGGGGGCCTCCAGGAGGAGCTTGCAGAGCGCCACACGGCGCTTCTCGCCACCGGAGAGGTTGTTGACCGGCCAGTCGCCGGGCGGGCAGCCCAGGGCGTCCATGGCCTGCTCCAGCTGGGTGTCGAGGTCCCACGCCTCGGCGTGGTCCAGGTCCTCCTGGAGCTTGCCCATCTCGTTCATGAGCTCGTCCGTGTAGTTCGTGGCCATCTCCTCGGCGATGGCGTTGAACCGGTCGAGCTTGCCCTTGATCTCCGCGACGCCGTCCTCGACGTTCTCCAGGACGGTCTTGGACTCGTCGAGCTTCGGCTCCTGCATGAGGATGCCGACCGAGTAGCCGGGGGAGAGGAAGGCGTCGCCGTTGGACGGCTGCTCCAGGCCGGCCATGATCTTCAGAACGGTGGACTTACCGGCACCGTTCGGGCCGACCACACCGATCTTCGCACCCGGCAGGAAGCTCAGCGTCACGTCATCGAGGATGACCTTGTCGCCGTGCGCCTTGCGCGTCTTGCGCATCGTGTAGATGTACTCAGCCAAGAGAAACCGTCCGGCAAAGAGTGAGTGGGCAGATACACCCATCTTGCCGCACTGCCGCCCTCAGGCGGAAACCAGTACCGTCCGGCGCCCGCCGGAGCCCCGCCGACGTGCGACGGCCCCGGACGCGGGTGCGTCCGGGG
>NZ_JBHTST010000050.1:0-49211 GCF_042794995.1 Streptomyces sp. NPDC056503 | reverse complement strand
GCCTGGGCCCCCAAAACCGACAAAACCCCCCCCCCCCACCCCAACACCCAAACAACCCCGAACCACACCCCCCCCCCCCCCACCAACCACCACCTACCCCCCCCCCCCCCCACCCCCCGAGCGCCTTGGGTCGGGGGGGCTGTTTTTTTTTAATACCACCCCCCACCCGGCACCGGGGGTTCCACCCCCCCCCCGGCCGCTTTCCGCATGCCTGCATGCCCGCCTGCCCGAGGGAAACCCCTCCCGCCCCTGGTCCGTGCCCCTCAGGCCTTCCGTGCCACCACCAGTCGGCAGTTCGGGCTGCCGTCGTCGCGGGTGCCGAAGGTGGCGAGGGGCTGGTGGGTGACCTGGAAGCCGGCCTCCTCCAGGCGGGTGCGGACGTCCGCGAGGCGGAAGGTCCGGTAGTACATGACGAACGGGGGGCGCCAGACGGCGTTGCGGACGCGCATCGCGGTGTCGAAGCCCCAGAGGGCCCAGTAGACGCGGGAGCCCACCGGGGGCGGGGCCGGCAGGGGGAAGGCGAGGACGCCGCCGGGGCGGAGGGCGGCGTGGACGCCGGCGAAGAGGGTGCGCTGGGCGTCCGGGAGGAAGTGACCGAAGGCGCCGAAACTGACCGCCAGGTCGAAGGAGGCGGTGAAGGGGAGGGCGAGGGCGTCGGCGCGGACCAGGGTCGCGGCGGGGTGGCGGCGGCGCGCCTCGGCCAGCATGTTCGCGCTGAGGTCGACGCCCGTGATCCGGCCCGCGCAGACCGAGCGGAGGACGGGGAGGCCGGCGCCGGTGCCGCAGCAGACGTCCAGGCCCGAGCCGAAGGGGCCCAGGTCGTCCAGGGCGCGGGCCACCGCCGTGAGGATCCGGTCCGGGGTGCGGAAGGGCGTCGCCTCGAACTTCGGGGCGAGCAGGTCGTAACCGCGCTCGACCGAGGAGAGCGCCTGGACGGTCAGTTCGCGGAGGGTCGGGCCCTGCGGGGTGAACATGGGGCCGACTCTACGCAGCCGCCGGCCCGGAACGTCACAGGGCGCTGCGCACCTGCGACGCCGGCCAGGCCGGGGCGATGCCGGTGAGCTGGCAGGCCAGCAGGTAGAGGGGGATCGGCGGGGTGTAGGGCGAGGTGCCGTCGGGGTGGTGGATCAGGCGCGGTCCGCGGTCGGGGATCTCGGCGCCGCGGGCGTAGCAGGCGGGCAGTGGCCAGACCAGGTCGAGGTCGGAGCCGGCCGGTACGAGCCACCACCACCAGTCGGTGTCGGCGTACACGCAGCCCTTGGCGGGGAGCCGGGAGAGGATCTTGAAGCCGAAGCGGGCCGGGACGCCGACGGCGTCGCAGCCGAGTCCGGTGCTGAGACCGGTGGGCACCGCGAGGCGGGTGGCGGGGACGGCGGGGGCGCGGCCGGGGCCGTTCTCCGGGGACCGGCGGGCGCGGGGGACGAGCAGGCCGGCCATCGACTTCAGCATGGCTCCCCCAGGGCGTGCGGGAGTTCCGCCCAGACGATCTGTGCCGTGCCGTGGCCGGTGCGCTCGGCGCCCCAGGCCTCGCAGAGCGCGTCCACGATGAGGAGTCCGCGGCCGCGTTCGTCCGCGCCGCAGTCGCGTATCCGGGGGCCGGCGGGGCCGCCCTCGTCCCGTACGGCTATGCGGACGCTGTCGGCGCCCTGGCGGAGTTCGCAGACGATCCGGCTGCTCGCGGTGTGCAGCACCGCGTTGGTGACCAGCTCCGAGACGACCAGGGCGGCCGTGTCGCGTATCTCGGTGCCGCGGCCCCAGAGCAGCAGTCGTTCCTCGGTGAGGTGGCGGGCGCGGCTCACGGACTCGGTGCGGGCGGGCAGCTCGAAGGCGAAGCGGTGGGCCGGATCGTGGTGGGTCTTGGGGCGCTGGGCCATGACTCTGGGGCTCATGAGACCTGAGGGCTGCGCGTTACCAGAAGCCACGACCGGTTCCTCACAACAGTGGGCAGGGCTGCCGTACGTCACTGTCGCCGGGGCCCTGGGGCACACCGGCGGCAGTCCGTACTGGTTCACCGGAACACTGTCCTCCTGACTCGGACACTTGGCAAGTGGCACTCTGAAAAATGCAGAGTGCCTTGTTCTCTCTGGCCGAGCTTCGTGGCACACTCGTCGAACACAGCGCGTCGGGGAGGTCTGAGAGTGAGCGAGCCGCGGTCCGCCCCCACGGTGGGACAGGTCGTCCTCGGTCGGCGTCTGCAGGATCTGCGCGAGCGCGCGGGTCTCAAGCGGGAGGAGGCCGCCAAGGTCCTCCACGTCGCCCCGGCGACCATCCGCCGCATGGAGACCGCCGAGGTCGCGCTGAAGATCCCGTACGTCCAGCTGCTGCTGCGCGCGTACGGCATCAACGACCCCGAGGCGGAGGCCTTCGTCGCCCTCGCCGAGGAGGCCAACCTGCCCGGCTGGTGGCAGCGCTTCCACGACGTGCTGCCCGGCTGGTTCTCCATGTACGTCAGCCTGGAGGGGGCCGCGAGCCTCATCCGGGCCTACGAACCCCAATTCGTCCCCGGTCTGCTGCAGACCGAGGGGTACGCCCGCGCCATCCTGCGCAGCGGAGCGGTCGGCGGCGGCGGTGACGCCGCGCGGGAAGAGGACATCGATCGGCATGTGGCCCTGCGGATGGAGCGCCAGTCCCTGCTGACCAGGGAGGACGCCCCGAAGCTCTGGGTGATCATGGACGAGACGGTCTTCCGCCGGCCGGTCGGTGACGGGCCCGAGGTGATGCGCGACCAGCTCGACCGGCTGCTCGAAGCGTCCGAGCTGCCGAACGTCACCCTGCAGATCGCGGAGTTCGCGTCCGGCCACCACCCCGGCACGTACGGTCCGTTCGTCCTCTTCCGCTTCGCCATGCCCGAACTCCCGGACATGGTCTACAGCGAGTACCTGACCGGCGCCGTCTACCTCGACGCGCGCCCCGAGGTGGCGTCCCACCTGGAGGTCATGGACCGTATGGCGGCGCAGGCCGCGACTGCACAACGCACGAAGGAGATCCTCCGGGACCTCCGCAAGGAGCTGTGAATGGATCGCATATACAACGGCATGCCCGCCGCGGAGCTCGGTGCCGAGGGATGGCACAAGCCCTGGAGCGGCGGGAACGGGGGCAACTGCGTGGAGGCCATGAAGCTGGCCGACGGCAGGGTCGCCGTGCGACAGTCCGCAGACCCTGAAGGACCCGCCCTCATCTACACCCACGGCGAGATCGCCGCGTTCATCGCGGGGGCCAAATCCGGTCAGGCTGACTTCCTGCTCACCTGACCCTTCCGAACCACCCCTACCGTCACGTAACTCTTGTAGCAGCGCCACCCGTTCGTCCCTATCAGGAGAGCCGACGATGACCCAGGACCCCGCATCCGTCCGTGAGATTCGGATCGACACCAGCAAGCCGCATCCCGCGCGGATGTACGACTGGTTCCTGGGCGGCAAGGACAACTACCCCGTCGACGAGGAGATGGCCCGCCAGCTCCTCACCGTCGACGCCCGCGGCCGTGACATGGCCCGGGTCAACCGCGCCTTCATGCACCGCGCCATCCGCTGGCTCAGCGCCCACGGCGTGCGCCAGTACCTGGACGTCGGCACCGGGATCCCGACCGAGCCCAACCTGCACCAGATCGCGCAGGAGGCCGCGCCGGAGTCCCGGATCGTCTACTGCGACAACGACCCGATCGTGCTCGCGCACGCGGCCGCCCTGCTGCGCTCGACCCCCGAGGGGGCCACCGAGTACATCCAGGCGGACGCCCGCGACCCCGAGACCATCCTCGAAAGGGCCGGAAAGGTCCTTGACTTCGACAAGCCGATCGCGCTGTCGATGCTGGCCCTGCTCCACTTCCTGGGGGACGAGGACGGCGCGCAGGACATCGTCGGCAAGCTCGTCGACCAGCTCGCGCCCGGCTCCTACCTCGTCCTCTCGCACGTCACCGGGGACTTCGACCCGGAGGGCGCGGCGCAGGCCGCCGCCATGTACAAGGCCCGCGGCCTGACCCTGCGGCCCCGCTCCCGCGACGAGCTCGCCGCCTTCTTCGACGGCCTGGAGTTCGTCGAGCCCGGCGTGGCCCTCACCGCCGAGTGGCACCCCGAGCTGGGCGAGCCCGTGCCGGTCCGGGGCGACGACCCGATCCCGGGCTGGGCCGCGGTGGCCCGCAAGCCCTGACCCGTACGAGAACGCCGGCGGGGAGAGGGCCTCCGGGCCCTCCCCCCCGCTTCACCGGCGCAGGTACGCCAGCCCCGGGTGTACCGCCGTGTAGCCGTCGAGCAGCCGCCGGGCCACTCCCACCGAGTCCACCAGCGGGTGGAGCGCGAAGGCCTTCACCGCGACCGCCCGCGCACCGCCCTCCGCCGCCGCCAGCACCTCCCGCTCCACCGCCTTCACCGCCGACACCAGCCCCCTCGCGTGGTCCGGCAGCGGGTCCACCGCCACCGGACGGGCGCCGTTGGCGTCCACCAGGCACGGCACCTCGACCACCGCGTCCGCGTCGAGGCCCGGCAGCGTCGTGCCGTTGCGCACGTTGAGGATCAGGGTGGCCCGCTCGCCGCGCGCGATCGCCCGCATCAGCGCGAGCGCCACCTTCTCGTAGCCGCCCGACTCCAGGTCCTCCTCCGCCCGGTCACCCGCCCCGGCCGCCTCCCGGTTGTGCGCCATGTACGTCGCCTCGCGGTCGGCCAGCGTGCGGTGCCAGGCGTCCAGGGCCCGCGTCCGCGGCTCGGCCGCCTCCGCGTAGAAACCGGCCTGCTGGTCGAGGAGGTAGGCGCCCCGGGTCTTCTCCGCGCCCCGGTAGGAGGCGACCGCCTCCCGGTTGAAGTAGTAGTAGTGCAGGTACTCGTTGGGGACCGCGCCCAGCGACCGCAGCCACTCGGTGCCGAAGAGCCGCCCCTCCTCGAAGGAGCCGAGCAGCGCCTCGTCCGCGAGGAGCCGCGGCAGCTCGTCCCGCCCGTCGACCCGCAGCCCGCGCAGCCAGCCCAGGTGGTTGAGGCCCGCGTAGTCGATCCACACCCGGTCCGGGTCCGCGCCGAGGACCCGCGCGACCCGGCGGCCGAGGCCCACGGGGGAGTCGCAGATGCCGACGACCCGGTCGCCCAGGACCCGGGACATCGCCTCCGTCACCAACCCGGCCGGGTTGGTGAAGTTGATGACCCAGGCGTCCGGGGCGAGCGCGGCGATCCGCCGGGCGATGCCGACCGCGACCGGCACGGTCCGCAGGCCGTACGCGATCCCGCCCGCGCCCACCGTCTCCTGCCCGAGCACCCCCTCGGCCAGCGCGACCCGCTCGTCGGCGGCCCGCCCCTCCAGGCCGCCCACCCGGATCGCGGAGAAGACGAAGTCCGCCCCGCGCAGCGCCTCGTCGAGATCGGTGGTGGCCGTGACGGCCGGCGCGTCCGGCACCCCCTCGGCCTGCTCGGCGAGGACCCGCGCGATGGCCGTCAGCCGGTCCCCGTCGAGATCGTGCAGGGTGACGTGGGTGATCCGCCCCTCGGCGTGGTCGCCGAGCAGCGCGCCGTACACCAGCGGCACCCGGAACCCGCCGCCTCCGAGAATCGTCAGTCGCATGTCCCGTACGCTACTCGGCCGCCCCCGCCGGCCGCCCCGGACAGGCGGGGGAGGGGTGCCGGGGGAGAATGACCGCATGTCACGACGGAAGACCCGCACCCGCCCCCGTACGTCCGCGCCCGCCCCGGCCGTCACCGCCGAGTCGCCCTGCCCCTGCGGGCTCGACGCCGCGTACGGCTCCTGCTGCGGCCGCTTCCACAGTGGTACGGGGGGCACCGCGCCCACCCCCGAACTGCTGATGCGCTCCCGCTACACCGCCTTCGTCGTCCAGGACCCGGCCTACCTGCTGCGCACCTGGGCCCCCGAGACCCGCCCCGGCACCCTCGACCTCGACCCCGGCATGCGCTGGACGGGTCTGGAGATCGAGGCCACCACCGAGGGCACCGCCTTCCACCAGCAGGGCACCGTCACCTTCACCGCACGCTACGTCCACGGCGGCGAGCCCGGCTCCCTCCACGAGCACAGCCGCTTCGCGCGCCACGACGGCGCCTGGGTCTACGTCGACGGCGACTTCCCCGAGGCCTGACCCGCCGCGCGAGGGCTCACCGCCCCGCCGCGACCGCGGCCCGGTCGTCCGGGCGGTGGGCGGGGATGCCCGAGGCGAGGTCCTCGGCGACGGCCTTCTTCGCGATGGCGTCGGCGGCGGCGCGGAGTTCGGGGCCGCTGGGGCGGCCGCGTTCCCGCTCCAGGCGGTCGGCGAGCCAGTCGCCCCAGGCGTGGGTGATGACCTCGGCCTCGCGCGCGCCGGCGGGGGTGTGGGAGAGGAGGTTGCCGTCCCGGGTGAGGAAGCCCTCGTCGACCATCCGGTCGAAGACCGGGAGGATGACCTCCGGCGGCAGCCGCCGGCTCGCCGCGACGAGGCCGAGACTCGCGTGCCCGACCGTCCGCGTGTACAGCTCCACCTGCATGACCGCCCAGGCCCCGGCCGTGTCGAGACGGGTGTCGGAGCTGGCGACGATCCGGCGGGCGGTGTCCGTGTCGACGCGGTTCAGCAGCCGGCCGACGGCGAGCTCCAGGAGCTTGGCGGAGTCGCCGCTGCCGGTGGGGGAGGCGAAGCCCTCGCCCATGTCGGGGGCGGCGGCCCGGGCCGAGTCCCGCAGCTCGACCTGCTTGAGGAAGAGGGCGACGACGAAGCCGACGACGGCGACCGGCACGGTCCACAGGAAGACCGTGTGGAGGGTGTCGGCGTAGGCCTGGACGATCGGCGCGGCGACCCCGTCGGGCAGCCCGTGGAGCCCCTGCGGACTCTGCGCGGCCTGCGGCACCGTCGACGGGTCGAGCCCGGCCTGCCCGGCCAGGGCTGACGCCTCGGCGACACCGGCGGTGAGGTTGGGCGTGAGGGCGTTGGTGTAGATCGTGCCGAAGACGGCGGTGCCGAAGGAGCTGCCCAGGGTGCGGAAGAAGGTGACGCCCGAGGTGGCGGTGCCGAGGTCGGCGTAGTCGACGGTGTTCTGCACGGCGATCGTCAGGACCTGCATGCACAGGCCGATGCCGACGCCGAGCACGAACATGTACAGCGACTCCAGCCACGTGCCGGTGTTCTCGTCCATCAGCGAGAGCAGATAGAGCCCGAGGCCCATCACCGCGCAGCCGACGACGGGGAAGATCCGGTAGTGACCGGTCTTGCTGACCACGTTGCCGCTGTAGATCGAGGCGATGAGCAGGCCGACGACCATCGGCAGGGTCCGGATGCCGGAGACGGTCGCCGAGTCCCCGTCCACGTACTGGAGGTACGTCGGCAGGAAGGTCATCGCGCCGAGCATCGCGAAGCCGACGACGAAGCTCAGCACGGAGCAGACGGTGAAGACCGGATTGCGGAACAGCCGCATGGGCAGCATGGGTTCGGCCGCCCGGGCCTCCGCCCAGCAGAAGAGCCCGAGGGCGACGAGACCGCCGGCGAAGAGCCCGATGATGACGCCGGAGCCCCACGCGTACTCGTTCCCGCCCCAACTGGTCGCCAGGATCAGGGCGCTGGAGCCGATCGCGACCAGCGCGATGCCCAGGTAGTCGATGACCGGCCGGCTCGCCGAGCGGACCGACGGGATCGTCCGGGCGGCGGCGATGACGACGAGGATCGCGATCGGCACGTTGACGTAGAAGGCCCAGCGCCAGCTGGCGTGGTCGGTGAACAGACCTCCGAGCAGCGGCCCGATGACGGTCGAGACGCCGAACACGGCGCCGATCGCACCCTGGTACTTGCCGCGTTCGCGCAGCGGGATCACGTCGGCGATCAGCGCCATCGAGGTGACCATGAGACCGCCGGCGCCGATGCCCTGGAGGCCGCGCCAGACGATCAGCAGCGTCATGTTGGTGGCGAGGCCGCAGAGGAAGGATCCGGTGATGAAGACGATCGCCGAGATCTGGAAGATCAGCTTGCGCCCGAAGAGGTCGCCGAACTTGCCGACCAGGACCGTCGCCACGGTCTCCGCGAGGAGGTAGGAGGTGACGACCCACGACATGTGGGCGGCGCCCCCGAGGTCCGCGACGATCGTCGGCAGGGCGGTGCCCACGATGGTCTGGTCGAGCGCGGCCAGCAGCACGCCGAGCATGATCGTGCCGAAGACGATGTTGCGGCGGCGGCCGTCGAGCACGGGTGGTGCGGGTGCGGCCGGGGCGGCGGGTGCTGCGTCGCTGGTCGTGGTCACCCTCGCAGCGTCACACCGGGCCGCCGCCGCTGCCCGTGGGGTGCGCCCGAACGGGCGAGGCCCTCAGGGCCGTACCGGCAGCGTCGGGTGGTGCTTGGCCAGGATCTTGTTGGCGCGGGCGAGCGCGGCCAGCGCGTGCTCGCGGTCGGCCCGGTCCTCCGCGCAGAGCGGCCCGCGGAAGCGGTAGACCTCGCGCGCCGCGCAGTCCGCCTCGATCTCCGCCTGGAGGACGTGCGCGGGCAGACAGGAGCCGATGAGGGCGGCCACGCGGTCGGGGATCGGGACGGGGACGAGGGGGGAGGGCGAGGCGATCACGGGACAGTCCTAGCGGGTCGTGGGGGCGGTCGGGAAGGGCTCTCACCTTCATACGTACCGGATGGCGGGAGCGGTTCCGGTACGGCTCCGGCGCCGGCGTGCGACGGGGGCGCCCGCCGTGCGCGGTGTGCGCGGGCGCATCCGTCCCGGACCCCGCGGTCCCGGTGATCGCCCGTTCCGACGTTCCCGCAGGTACGGGGCGTGGCGCCGGACCGGCTTTGCGCACGGTCCCTGCGTATCGCGGGCGCGGAGGGTCGTCCCGGGACCCCGCCGCGGGGCGCGCAAGCCCCGGGACGACACCGCCGGTGTGAAGGAAATCACGTGGCGCGCGGACGCCAGGACCGGGATGATCATCGGCTCGTATCGCGGCGAGGCGCTCCGGGACTCCGGTCCGCCGAGGGCTCCGGTCCGTCCGGCTCGGGTCCGTCGGGCTCGGGTCCGTCGGGCCTCGGTCCGTCCGGCTCCGGTCCGTCCGGCCTCGGTCGTCCGGCGCCGCCCCGTCCGGCGCCGCCCCGTCCGGCCTCGGTCCGTCCAGCCCCCGGCCGGCCGGTGCGGCCGTCAGCTCAGCACGTCCGACAGGTCGTACGAGACGGGCTCGTCGAGCTGCGCGTAGCCGCAGGACTCCGGGGTCCGGTCCGGGCGCCAGCGCTTGAACTGCGCGGTGTGCCGGAAGCGGTCGCCCTCCATGTGCTCGTAGCCGACCTCGCAGACCCGCTCCGGCCGCAGCGCCACCCACGACAGGTCCTTCCCGCCGGACCAGCGGCTGGGCGCGCCCGGCAGCCGGGCCTCCGCGTGGGCGGCCTCCTCGGCCCAGGCCGCCCACGGGTGCCCGTCGGGCGGGTCCATCCGCAGTGGTTCCAGTTCCTCGACCAGTTCGGCCCGGCGCCGGGCGGTGAAGGCGGCGCAGACGCCGACGTGCTGGAGGGCGCCCCGGTCGTCGTGGAGGCCGAGGAGGAGCGAGCCGACGACGGGGCCGCTCTTGTGGAAGCGGTATCCGGCCACGACGACATCGGCGGTCCGCCCGTGCTTGATCTTGTACATCAGGCGGGCGTCCGGCCGGTAGGGCAGGTCGAGCGGCTTGGCGACCACCCCGTCGAGGCCGGCTCCCTCGTACTGCTCGAACCAGCGCGCGGCGAGCTCCGGGTCCCGGGTGGCGGGGGCGAGGTGGAGCGGGGCGGTGGCGCCGGCGAGCGTCCGCTCCAGGGCCTCGCGGCGTTCGGCGAGCGGGAGGTCGAGGAGGGCGTCGTCGCCGAGGGCGAGCAGGTCGAAGGCGACGAAGCGGGCGGGGGTGGTCTCGGCGAGCATCCGGACCCGGGAGTCGGCCGGGTGGATCCGCTCGGCGAGCCGGTCGAAGTCGAGCCGCCCGTCGTGCTCGACGACGATCTCGCCGTCCACCACGCACCGCTCCGGCAGCCGCTCCCGCAGCGCCTCGACGAGTTCGGGGAAGTAGCGGGTGAGGGGCTTGCCGGTGCGGCTGCCGATGACGAGCTCGGGGCCGTCGCGGTGGACGATCGCCCGGAAGCCGTCCCACTTCGCCTCGTACTGCATCCCGGGCGGGATCCGCTTCACCGCCTTGGCGAGCATCGGCTTCACGGGCGGCATCACCGGAAGATCCATGGGTCGATTGTCCGGTATGCGATAGATGTCGGCGAGCCCTAGGGTGGCGGTCATGGCAGGCAGGACGGCAGCGGTGGAACTGGAGGCGGGCGGGCGCACCGTCCGCGTCTCCAGTCCGGACAAGGTCTACTTCCCGGAACCCGGCTACACCAAGCTGGACGTGGTGAGCTACTACCTCGCCGTCGGCGAGGGCGTCACCCGCGCCCTGCGGGACCGGCCCACCACCCTGGAGCGCTACCCCGACGGGGTGGCGGGGGAGTCCTTCTTCCAGAAGCGGGCCCCGAAGCACCTGCCCGACTGGATCCCCACCGCGCGCATCACCTTCCCCAGCGGACGCTCGGCCGACGAGCTGTGCCCGACCGAGCCGGCCGCCGTGCTCTGGGCCGCCAACCTGGGCGCCGTCACCTTCCACCCCTGGCCGGTGCGGCGCGAGGACACCGACCACCCCGACGAGCTCCGCCTCGACCTCGATCCGCAGCCGGGCACCGACTACGCCGACGCCGTCCGCGCCGCCCACGAGCTGCGGGCCGTCCTCGACGAGTACGGGCTGCGCGGCTGGCCCAAGACCTCCGGCGGACGCGGCCTGCACGTCTTCGTCCCGATCCGCCCCGACTGGACCTTCGTCCAGGTCCGGCGGGCCGCCATCGCCTGTGGGCGGGAGCTGGAGCGGCGGGTGCCGGACCGGGTGACCATGAGGTGGTGGAAGGAGGAGCGCGGCGAGCGGATCTTCGTCGACTTCAATCAGGCGGCCCGCGACCGCACGATCGCCTCCGCCTACTCGGTGCGGCCGAAGCCGCGCGCCCCCGTCTCGGCCCCGCTGCGCTGGGAGGAGATCGACGACGCGGTGCCGGAGGACTTCGACATCCGCACCATGCCGGCCCGCTACGCCGAGCTGGGCGACGTCCACGCGGACATGGACGACGAGCGCTTCGACCTGGAGCCGCTGCTCGAACTGGCCCGGCGCGACGAGGCCGAGCGCGGCCTCGGGGACCTGCCCTATCCGCCGGAGTACCCGAAGATGCCCGGCGAGCCGAAGCGGGTCCAGCCGAGCCGGGCGAGGAAGCCGGCGGAGAATGGTTCCGACGCGTCCGACGAGCCGCATTGATCGGACGTTGACGGTGTGTTTAGCGAGCCCGGGCAGGGTGGAGCCATGCAGACCGAGACCGACGTCCTGACCTTCCCGGCCCCGCGCCCCGCCGCCGACCTCGCCTGGCGCGAGGACGCGCTGTGCGCCCAGGCCGGCCCCGAGTTCTTCTTCCCCGCCCCGGGCTCCTCGACCCGCGAGGCCAAGCAGCTGTGCGGCGCCTGCGAGGGGCGCGTCGCCTGCCTCGAGTACGCGCTCGCGCACGACGAGCGGTTCGGGGTGTGGGGCGGCCTCTCCGAGAAGGAGCGGCTGCGGCTGCGACGCAGCGGTGGCCGGGGCTGACGGCCCCGGCCACCGTGGCCGTACGCGAGGATCCGCCGGTGGCGGCGGGGGTCAGCCCGCGGCGCGGGCGGCCATCCGGGCCTTGCGGGCGGCGAGCTTCTCGTCGAACTTCGAGGCCTCCGCGTCGAGGCCGTTCATGAAGAGGCCGAGCTCCTCCTGGGCGCGCAGCCCGTCGGGGCCGAGGCCGGCGATGTCCAGGACCTTGAGGTGCCGGAGCACCGGCTCCAGGACGTCGTCGTGGTGGATGCGCATGTTGTAGATCTCGCCGATCGCCATCTGCGCGGCGGCCCGCTCGAAGCCGGGGATGCCGTGACCCGGCATCCGGAAGCCGACGACGACGTCCCGCACGGCCTGCATGGCAAGGTCGGGGGCGATCTCCAGCGCGGCCTTCAGCAGGTTGCGGTAGAAGATCATGTGCAGGTTCTCGTCCTGCGCGATGCGGGCGAGCATCCGGTCGCAGACGGGGTCGCCGGACTGGTGGCCGGTGTTGCGGTGCGAGATGCGGGTGGCGAGCTCCTGGAAGGAGACGTACGCCACCGAGTGCAGCATCGAGTGGCGGTTGTCCGACTCGAAGCCCTCGCTCATGTGCGCCATCCGGAACTGCTCCAGCTTGTCCGGGTCGACGGCGCGGGAGGCGAGCAGGTAGTCGCGCATGACGATGCCGTGGCGGCCCTCCTCCGCGGTCCAGCGGTGCACCCAGGTGCCCCAGGCGCCGTCGCGGCCGAAGAGGCTGGCGATCTCGTGGTGGTAGCTCGGGAGGTTGTCCTCGGTCAGGAGGTTGACCACGAGGGCGGTCTTCCCTATGTCGGTGACCTTCGACTGGGACGGGTCCCAGGCCTCGCCGTCCTCGAAGAAGCCGGGGAAGTTCCGGGCGTCCGACCACGGCACGTACTCGTGCGGCATCCAGTCCTTGGCGACCTTGAGGTGCCGGTTGAGCTCCTGCTCCACGACCTCTTCCAGCGCGTACAGCAAGCGGGCGTCGGTCCACCCTGCCGAGCTGCCGAGGGGGGGAGAGGTGAGCGTCACGGGGACTCCTGGGGACGGAGAAAGGGCAAACGGAACTACCTACGGACTCGTAGGTTACGAGACCGTAGGTTAAGGCCCTGTAAGGCGCCGACCAAGCCCCTCTCGGGCGATGTCCGGTTACGTTCCGTTATGTGCGCAGCTCGGGTCGGCAAAAGAGACGCAGGTCACCCCAGGGGTGGTCACCCGGGAACAAGTGATCGGCTACTCAGAGCAGATGGTCGGCGGCTCCGGACTTCACCGCGGAGATCAGTGCCCGCAGCGCCTCCACGGAGTCGCTGACGTACGTGTCCGGGGCGAGCGTCGAGCCGATGTAGGCGCGGCCGGCGTCGTCGAGGCCGAAGCGGAAGCAGTTGGCCCCCTCGCTACAGAAGGCGTCGCCCCAGGCGATGCGGGCGGAGGCGGGCGAGGGGGTGGAGGTGGACGAGGGGGCGGAGGTGGCGCTGGTGACGTTCATGGTGTGCGGGGTCCCTCACAGGTCCTGGGCCATCGAGCGGATGAACGCGCGGGAGTCGGCGGTGGGCAGGGCGAGCCCGCGCAGCCGTTCCAGCAGCCCCTGGTACCGGCGCAGCTTCATGTCGGCGTCGAGCAGGAGCGAGCCGTGCGAGGAGTCGAGCTGCACGGTGTCGAGCTGTGGCACGGGCGCGGACACATAGGTGAACGACTGTCCGGCCCCGGGGAAACCCCCGGCGGCGAAGGGGATGACCCGCACGGTGACGGTGGCCCGCTCGGACTGCTCCAGGATGTGCTCCAGCTGGGCGCGCGCCACCTTCGGGCCGCCGAACTGCATGCGCAGCGCCGCCTCGTGGATCACCGCCTCGTAGGGCACCGGCCGGTCCAGGGTCTCCTGGCGGCGCAGCCGCAGGGCGAGCCGGGCCTCCAGGTCGGGTTCGGGCAGGAGGGGGACGGCGGTGTCGAAGACCGCCCGGGCCTGTTCCTCGGTCTGCAGGAGTCCCGGCACGTGGGTGGTCACCGCGGTCGCCAACTCGGCCGCGTGGTACTCCAGTTCGGCGATGTCGAGCAGGGCGGGGGGCAGGAGTCCGCGGTGCTCCTCCCACCAGCCGCGGTCCCGCTCCTGCGCCATGGAGGCGAGCAGGTCGACCAGTCCCGTGTCGGGGCAGCCGTAGTTGAAGGCCAGGGTCCGCACCCGCTCGGGGCTGATGCCGAAGCGGCCGGACTCGATGTTGGGGATGCGGGTGCGGTCGACGCCCAGGAGGGCGGCGGCCTGCTGGGCCGACATCCCCGACTGTTCGCGCAGCTTGCGCAGTTCTGCCCCGAGCCGCTGCTGGCGCGCGGTGGGGCTGGTCCTGGGTGGCACGTCGTTCTCCCTCGTCTTGCCGGACGGCCCCCTGCCGCCCCGTTCCCGTGCCGCTGATCCGCTCTCTGTCCGGAAACAGCGCCACTACCAGCAAGTAGTAGCACTGTGCTCCATGTGTGCGCTACGGTCGGTAGCGCAAGTCTCACACGGGGCGACCAACGCCGTGTGCAGAGCACCCCCATGTACAGGAAATGTGAGCGATCCGATGAAGGGCGCCCTGCGTTGCCTTCCGGCCGCCGTCCCGGCGACCGAGCCCATACCCCCCGCCACGGAAAACCTCAGCTACTCGATGCTGCTCCCCGGCGGCGCCTACTGCGCGGGCCTCGCCCGCCAGGCCGTCGACGGCCTCCTGGCCCGACACGGCCTCGCCGACCTACGCGACACCGCCTCCCTCGCCGCCTCCGAACTCGTCGCCGCCGCCTATCGGTTCACCCCCGACCGGGAGATGGCGCTGCGCATCCGCTGGCAGTACGACGCCCTGCGGATCGTCCTCTACGACCAGCATCCGGCCCACCCCCTGCCGGACGAAGCCGAACGCTGCCGCGAGCGCCGCAGCCGCAGCATGTGGCTGCTGGCCGCGGCGGTCGGGGACCACGGCGGCGACTGGGGCCTGGCACCCGCCCTCACCTCGGAAGGCGGGACCAAGTCCTGGGCTTTACTCCACCGTTGACGTCGACATAGCCCGAAGCTCCTCCGCCGACGTCGGCCGCAGGCGGCCGTCGAGGAGCACTCGGCGCGTGATCCCCAGCGACTCCAAGAACGTCAGGTCGTGACTGGCCACGACCAGCGCCCCCTCGTACGCGTGGAGGGCCGCCGTCAGACTCCGCACCGAAGCCAGGTCCAGATGGTTCGTCGGCTCGTCGAGCAGCAACAGCTGCGGAGCCGGCTCCGCGAGCAGCAGCGCCGCCAGTGTCGCCCGGAACCGCTCGCCACCCGACAAGGTCCCCACGAGCCGATCCGCCCGGACACCCCGGAACAGGAACCGCGCGAGCCGGGCCCTGATCGCGTTCCCCGACGCCGTGGGCGCGAAGCGGGCCACGTTCTCCACGACGCTCAGCCCGTCGTCGAGGACGTCGAGCCGCTGCGGCAGGAAACGGAGCGGCACCAGCCTCTCCACCTCGCCCGACACCGGTTCCAGCTCCCCGGCGACCGTCCGCAGCAGCGTCGTCTTCCCGGCCCCGTTGCGGCCCACCAGCGCGACCCGCTCCGGACCCCTCAGCTCGAAACCGCCCTCGACCCGGGCGCCGTACCGCAGCTCCAGCTCCGTCAGCCGCAGCACCTCGCGCCCCGGCGGCACCGAGGTGCGCGGCAGCTCGACGCGGATCTCGTCCTCGTCCCGCACCGCCTCCACCGCCAGGCCGAGCCGCTCCCGCGCCTCCGCCAGCCGGTCCGCGTGCAGACCGCGGTGCTTGCCCGCCGACACCTGGGCCGAGCTCCGCCGGGCGTTGGCCACCACCTTCGGCACGACCTTGTTCTCGGAGCTCTTCTGCGCGTACCGCCTGCGGCGCGCCAACTTCATCTGGGCGTCGGACAGTTCCCGCTTCTGCCGCTGGACGTCCGCCTCGGCGACCCGCACCATCCGTTCCGCCGCGTCCTGTTCGGCGGCGAGCGCCTCCCGGTACGCGGAGTAGGGGCCGCCGTACCAGCTCACCCCGCCCTCGTGGAGGTCGGCGATCCGGTCGACCCGCTCCAGGAGTTCCCGGTCGTGGCTGACCACCACCATCACCCCGGACCAGCCCTCCACCGCCTCGTACAGGCGCGAACGGGCGTACAGGTCGAGGTTGTTGGTGGGCTCGTCGAGCAGCAGCACCTCCGGTCGGGCCAGCAGCAGCGCGGCGAGCCGCAGCAGCACCGACTCGCCCCCGGACACCTCGCCGACCGTGCGGTCCAGGCCGATCGCGCCGAGACCGAGCTGGTCGAGGGTGGCGCGGGCCCGCTCCTCGACGTCCCAGTCGTCGCCGATCGCGGCGAAGTGCTCCTCGGCGGGATCCCCGGCCTCGACGGCGTGCAGCGCCGCCCGCTTCCGGTCGATCCCGAGGATCGCGTCGACCCGCCGGCCGGTGTCGAGGACGAGGTTCTGCGGCAGGTGGCCGATCCCCCCGGACGCCGTCACGGCACCGGCGGTGGGGGCGAGCTCGCCGGCCAGGAGCTTGAGCAGGGTGGACTTCCCCGAACCGTTCGTACCGACCAGTCCGGTGCGGCCGGGACCGACCGTCATCCTGAGGTCGTCGAAGACCTCGGTGCCGTCGGGCCAGGAGAAGGAGAGCGAGGTGGCGGAGAGGAAGACAGGCTGGTGTGACACGAGGGCCTCCGGTGCGTGCCGCGAGCACGGGTGTGAGCGTGGGCGTGGTGCGACGCGTGGAGACACCGGGGCGCGGGCAGCAGGGGGAACGGCTCGTCCACCGAGGTCGAGAACGGCGCGCAGGGCACGGGGGCCACGCGCGGCACGGTGTCTCGGGACCTCAGATGAACAACGTTCCTTCTCCGATCGGGAGGCGATGCGACCCGTCGACCGTAGGACCCGCCCGCGAGGGAGGCAACCGGATTACGGCGGCCCGGGGGCCGCGGCACGGAGCCGGACTACGGCAGCCCGCCGAGGAGCTCGGCCAGGTCCCGGTCCCAGTCCAGGTACTGGTGCTCCCGCCCGGCCGGCACCAGGTGCTGCGAGCGCTCCAGGAAGAGCCGCAGCTCGGAGGTGCGGACATGGACCATCGCCACGCCCTCCGGAGCGTGGAACTCGACCACCGTGCGGTCGTAGCCGTACGGACGGAGCCGTACGTCGCCGTCGCCGGCGGGCCGCTCGACCCCCTGCGCCAGCAGCTCCCGGGCGAAGGCCCACGAGACCTCGACGCCCTCCAGGGTCGCCGGTGGAGGGAAGGCCATGCTGACCGCGTAGGGGTCCTCGCGGTCGTAGCGAAGGGTGGCGGGGACGGTCTCCATCCGGGGAGCGGAAGCGACCATACGGGCCTGGACGGGCTGCTCGATCACGGCGGACACGGCGGGCTCCTCTCGCGGGGATGCGATCCTGAGCGTCTCCCCGACACCAGGGCACCTGACACCCATGAAGACGAGCGGAACCACCGGAACGTGCACTCACCCCCCACGTGAGGTGCGTCACCGCGGGGCGGGGCGGAGGGGTCAGCGGTCCTCGGCCACGTCGTCGTCGGGCTCCGCGCAGGGCCCCGAGTGGTCGCAGTACGGCTGGTTCGCCGAGGCCCCGCAGCCGCAGAGCATCACCCGGGTCTCGTGCCGGACCCCCTGCCCGCCCGAGACCAGCAGGTCGCCGCGGACCACCAGCTGCCCGGACGGCGAGCGGCGCACGGTGGTGGGGACGTCTGCCTCCTCCTCCGCGCCGCCCGCCGCCGGCCGGTACCGGAGTGCCCCCGAGGGGCAGCGCCGGATTACCTCGGCGACCCGCTCCGCCGGGGCGGCATCCGGGAGGACCCAGGGGCGGCGGGAGAGGTCGAAGACCTCCGGCAGGCCGTGGACGCACTCGGCCGCGTGCAGACAGCGGCGCGGCTCGAACGTGACGGTGATGCCCTCGCCGTCGTACTCCTTCAGCCGCGGCTTCTCGGTGATCGGGGACTCCGCCCCGGGCTCCGCTGCTTCCTCGGTCATGCGCCCAGCCTAGGAACGCCCGGTGCGGCCCGCACCCCGGCGGGGCCGGGAGGCCCTCTGGACGGTACGGTCCGTCGCCGCTAGCTTCCGGCGCCATGACACCTGTGCGAAAGATGCGAACGACGCGACGCACGATGACGGCGGGACTGGCGGGACTGGTGGGGGCGGCGCTCGCGCTGACCCTGGCGGGCCCCGCGCGGGCCGGGGAGACCCCCGCGGCCCCCGCGCCCGGGGTCTCCTGGCAGCCCACCCCCACCGGGACCGACGTCCGCTTCCGGGGCCTGGCGGCGGTGGACCACCGCACCGCCTGGGCCGCGGGATCCCGGGGCACCGTCCTGCGCACCACCGACGCCGGCCGGAGCTGGCGAAACGTCTCGCCACCCGGCGCGGAGGGCCTGGAGCTCCGCGACGTCGAGGCCTTCGGCGCCCGCGGGGCCGTCGTCCTCGCCATCGGCGAGGGCGAGGCCTCCCGGCTGCTGCGCACCGAGGACGGCGGCGCCACCTGGACCGAGGCCTTCCGCAACACCGACCCGCGCGCCTTCTACGACTGCGTGACCTTCCTCGACCGCCGCCACGGCCTCGCCCTGAGCGACCCCGTCGACGGACGGTTCCGCGTCCTCTCCACCCGCGACGGGGGGCGCACCTGGACGGTCCTGCCGGACGCGGGGATGCCCGCCGCCCTCCCCGGCGAGGCCGGTTTCGCCGCGAGCGGGCAGTGCCTCGTCACCGCGGAGCGGGGGAACGGGAAGGACGTCTGGTTCGCGACCGGTGGCGGCGCCACCGCCCGGATCTTCCACTCCGGCGACCGGGGCCGCACCTGGACCGTCACCGACAGCCCGGTCCCGGCCGGCGACCCCGCCCGGGGCGTCTTCGCGCTCGCCTTCCGCGACCGCGGCCACGGTCTCGCCGTCGGCGGCGACTACCGCACCGGGCAGTCCTCGCCGCGGGCCGCCGCCGTCAGCTCCGACGGAGGCCGCACCTGGACCCCCGCCGGCACGCCCCCGCCCGCGTACCGCTCCGGCGTCGCCTGGCTCCCGCACGGCAGGACCGCCGCCCTCGCCGTCGGTCCCACCGGAACCGACCTCACCCGCGACGGCGGCCGCACCTGGCGGACCGTCGACACCGGCTCCTACGACACCGTGGACTGCGCCCCGGACGGCGGCTGCTGGGCCTCCGGCGAGAAGGGCCGGATCGCCCGGCTCGTCCGCGGCTGAGGGACCGGGGGTCAGGCCGGCGGCTGCTCGCGGTAGCCGGCCAGGCCCTCGACCGTCTTCGAGGCGTAGAACTCGGTGATCCGGTACGCGCACACGCCCTCGGAGCTGAAGGGGTCGGCCGCCGCGATCCGCTCGATCCCCGCCCGGTCGACCCCGGCCGCCAGGATCACCCCGCCGTCCCGCGGGTTCTTCCGCCCGGACGCCAGGAACACCCCGGCGGCGTACTGCTCGTCCAGCCAGGCGATGTGCGCGTCCATGAGGGCGTCCGCCCGCTCGACGGGCGCGGTGTAGGTCAATTCCAGTACGAACATGCGTGCAAGGCTACCGGCGGCGCCGGGCCGGGGCGTTCACTCCCCGAGGGCCGCGGCGACCGCCTCGAAGCGGTGCGCGGCGGGCTTCCGCACCTCGTACAGGCAGCCGAAGTACGCGGTGTCGGCCGTGCCCGTGAGCACCGCGTGCAGGAAGGCCGCGCATCCCGGGCCGTGGCGCTCCCAGAGCGGACCCCGCCCCTCGTTGTAGAGCACCGGCCACGTGTCGGGGTGGCTGCCGGGCCGCACCAGCCAGTAGAGGAACGCCCCCGAGCCCTCCTCGAAGGCCCAGGGCACCACCCGGGCGCCGGGCTCCTCCAGTTCCTCGGGCCGCTCCTCGCCGATGTCCCACAGCGACTCCAGGATCTCGTCCCGTTCCGCCCGCTGCGCGAGCAGGTCGTGGTCGGGACGGTCCGGGTCCGGGGCGAGCAGCCACACCGTCTCGTCGAAGACTCCGGAGCCGTACGCCTCGACCAGCCGCTTGTAGTCGTCGGGGAGCGGCACCCCGAGGGCGCGTTCGGTCTCCGCCCAGTCGACGGCGGGCGGTGCCTCGGAGGGCGGCGGGCAGAGGCGTACGAGCGCGTCGATCGAGGTCACGGCGGGACGGTACCCCACGCCGCCGTAGGGTGGCCCGCATGGGGATCATCGGGGTTCCGGCGGGATGGCCCGCCGACGAGGCGGCGGCGCTGGACGTCCAGCGCGGGCTGCGCGGACGGCTCGTGCTCGACGAGGACGGGCCGGCCGTGGGGGAGGGGCACGTCACCGGCCTCGACGTGGCCTACGACGACGAGCGGGACCTCGTCGCCGCGGCGGCCGTGGTCCTGGACGCCGGGTCGCTGGAGGTGGTCGAGGAGGCCACCGCGGTCGGGCGGGTCTCCTTCCCTTACGTACCGGGGCTGTTGGCCTTCCGGGAGATCCCCGCCGTGCTCGCCGCGCTGGACGCGCTCCAGGCCGACCCGGGACTGCTGGTGTGCGACGGGTACGGGCTCGCCCATCCGCGCCGCTTCGGGCTCGCCAGCCACCTCGGGGTGCTCACCGGACGGGCCGCGATCGGCGTCGCCAAGAACCCGTTCACCTTCTCGTACGAGCAACCCGGCGCCGCTCGGGGCGAGTCCGCTCCGCTCCTGGCCGAAGGGGAGGAGGTCGGGCGGGCGTTGCGCACCCGGCACGGGACCAAGCCCGTCTTCGTCTCCGTCGGGCACCGGATCTCCCTCGCCAACGCCTGCGCGCACACCCTCGCGCTCTCCCCGCGCTACCGGCTCCCCGAGACCACCCGGCACGCCGACGCGCTCTGCCGGCGCGCGCTCGGGGAGGCGCGGACGGCTGAGTAGCGGCTGAGTACCCGTACGGATGTCCGTTGTCAGTCCCGCACAGCACAGTGGGCCCCATGACAACCCCCGTCACCACGGGCGCCCGCCGTCGCTCCGGCGGCCGCGCGATGCCCGTCGTCCTCGCCGTCGCGGCGCTCTCCGCGCTCGCCTGGACCTGCGCCATCCTGTACGTGCTCGCCGACTGGACCACCGGATGAACGGGCGGCTGCGCTGCGTCGTGCTCGACTGCCCCGACGCCTTCGGACTCGCCCGGTTCTACCGGGAGTTGCTCGGCGGCGAGGTCGAGTCGCCCGATCCGGCGCTCGCCGTGGGGGCCGGCTCCGCCGTGCTGCGCGACGCGCTCGGACCGGTCCTCGCCTTCCAGGAGGTGGCCGACCACCGGCCGCCGGTCTGGGGCGCCCCGGAGCAGCAGTTCCTGCTCGACGTCCGGGTCCCGGACCCGGCCGCGGCCCACGAGGCCGTGCTCGCGCTCGGAGCCGTGCCCCTGAGCGACGCGGGCGAGGCCGGGGGCGCGCCGCCGTGGCGGGTCTACGCCGATCCGGCCGGGCATCCGTTCCGACTCATGGGGCCCTGAGGGCCCCCTTCCCGGCGGGGCTTCGAGCGGGCGCGGGGTGGGCATCATGAGCGGATGGACCTGTACGCCACATCCCGACGACTCGTCTCCTCCGGCTCCCCGCTCGAACCGGAGATCGGCTTCTCCCGTGCGGTACGGCACGGCCCGTACGTCTCCGTCGCCGGTACGGCCCCGATCGCGCCCGACGGCACCACCAGCTCGCCCGGCGACGTCTACGCCCAGACCGTCCGGTGCCTCGACATCGCCGAGGCGGCCCTGCGCGAGGCGGGCGCCCGGCTCGGCGACGTCGTCCGCACCCGCGTCATGCTCACCGACGCCACCACCTGGCGCGAGGCGGCCCGCGCCCACGGCGAGCGGTTCGCCGGGGTCCGTCCCGCCTGCACCTTCGTGGAGGTGTCCCGCTTCATCGACCCCGGGTGGCTGGTCGAGATCGAGATCGACGCGGTGGTCACCGACACCACCGCCCCGGACATGATCGGCTGGTGAGGCGTGCCCCCGGGTGGCCGCGCTACTCCGCGTGCGCCACCCGGAAGCGCAGCCCCGCCGCCCGCAGCCGCGCGATCAGGGCGTCGCCCATCGCCACCGCCGTCGTGACCTGGCCGGCCGTCTTCGGCAGCGGGTCCAGGGCGAGGCAGAGGGCGGACTCGGCGAGCATCTTCGCCGTCTCGTCGTAGCCGGGATCACCGCCCGACACCTCCGTGAAGACCCGGCGTCCGCCGCCCTCGCCGACGAAGCGGACCGTGAACCAGCTGCGGGCGCGCATCTCGGCCGAGGGGCCGGAGCCCGACGCGTAACGGCTCATCATCCACCGCCGTACGGGCGGCAGCTGGGCCGCCGCGACGGTCGCGCCGAGCACCGCCGTCCCGCCGAGCGCCATCGGCAGCGTCCGCACCGAGGCGTAGTGGCGGTAGCGGAAGTCGGGACCGTACCGTTCGAGCGCGGCGGCCGACCGGGCGACCACCTGCGGGTCCAGGGTGGGCAGCGGCAGCGCCCAGGTGCCGGTCTCGGTGCTGAACCGGGGCGCGCTGAGCGGTGCGCGGGCCCGCCGGCCCACCAACCGGGGTGCGTGCAGGCTCCGTTCGCGCGAGGCGCGGAGCATCTGCGGGCCGCGCCCGAAGGCGGTCAGGGCGGAGGCGAAGGTGCCGCCGGAGAAGACGGCGCCGGCCCGGACGAAGCCGTCGACGCGCAGCGGCACGCCCTCCGGGAGCTGCTCCACCGTGAAGAGCACGCCGAGGTCGTGCGGGACGGAGTCGAAGCCGCAGGCGTGCACGATCCGGGCGCCGGTCTCCCGGGCGCGGGCGTCGTGACGGACGTACATGAGGTTCACGAACTCGGTCTCGCCGGTCAGGTCGAGGTAGTCGGTGCCGGCGTCCGCGCAGGCGGCGACCAGACCCTCGCCGTACCAGACGTACGGCCCGACGGTGGAGGCCACCACCCGCGCCGACTCCGCCAGCGCCCGCAGCGAGGCCGGGTCGCCGGAGTCGGCGGTCAGCAGCGGCAGGCCGGCGAGGTGCGGCCGGCCGGCGGCGAGCCGGTCCCGCAGCGCCGCCAGCCTGGCGGTCGAGCGCCCGGCGAGGGCCCAGCGGCACCCGGCGGGGGCGTGCTCGGCCAGATACTCCGCGGTGAGCTCGCCCACGAACCCGGTCGCCCCGTAGAGGACCACGTCGTACGGCCGTGCCCCCGGCTCCCGGCCGGACTCCCGCACCGCGCCCGCCCCTGTCTCCATCGAGCCCACTCCCGTCCCTCGGCGATGTCGTCGGCGGAGGATAGCGGACCCGGCCGCCCCGCCGAATTTCCAAGCGCTTGCTCGGCCGGGGGGCTTGTGCCGAGTGGAACACGTTCCTAGCATCTTCGGTGTTACATCATTGGTGTCACACACTCTGGGGGCTCGATGAAGACGAGGCAGACCGAGCGGACCGGCCCGCTCGCCGGTGTCCGGGTCGTGGAGCTCGCCGGCATCGGCCCCGGCCCCTTCGCCGCCATGCTCCTCGCCGACCTCGGCGCCGACGTCGTCCGCGTCGACCGGCCCGGCGGCCCCGGCCTCGGCGTCGACCCGGCCAAGGACCTCACCAACCGCAACAAGCGCTCGGTCCTCGTCGACCTCAAGGCCCCGGACGGCGCCGCCACCGTCCTCGACCTCGTCGAGCGCGCCGACGTGCTGGTCGAGGGGTACCGCCCCGGGGTCGCCGAGCGCCTCGGCGTCGGCCCCGAGGAGTGCCTCGCCCGCAACCCCCGGCTCGTCTACGGCCGGATGACCGGCTGGGGCCAGGACGGTCCGCTCGCCCCCACCGCGGGCCACGACATCGGGTACATCGCCGTCACCGGCGCCCTCGGCCTCATCGGCCCCGACCCGGACGGCCCGCCGAGCATCCCGGCCAACCTGCTCGGCGACTACGCGGGCGGCTCCCTCTACCTCGTCATCGGCGTCCTCGCCGCCCTCCAGCACGCGCGGACGCACGGCGAGGGCCAGGTCGTCGACGCCGCCATCGTGGACGGCACCGCCCACCTCACCACCATGATCCACGCCATGCTCGTGGCCGGCGGCTGGCAGGACCGGCGCGGAGTGAACCTCCTCGACGGCGGCTGCCCCTTCTACGGCGTGTACGCGACCTCCGACGGCGGCCACATGGCGGTCGGCGCCCTGGAGGAACGGTTCTACGACGAGTTCGCCCGCCTCCTGGGCCTCGACGAAGCCACCGGCACCCCGGACGGTGCCGGTGTCGGTGCCACGACACCGGACGACGCCGGTGCCGGTGCCGGTGTAGGTGCCACCGCCACCGCGCTCCGCCGCGACCTCGCCCGCTGGCCCGAGCTGCGCGAGGCCGTCGCCGCGCGTTTCCGGAGCCGTACCCGCGCCGAGTGGACCGAGGTCTTCGAGGGCACCGACGCCTGTGTCGCCCCCGTCCTCTCGCTCCGCGAGGCCCCCGCCCACCCCCACCTCGCGGCCCGCGCCACCTTCGCCGAGCACGGCGGACTCGTCCAGCCCGCCCCCGCGCCCCGCTTCTCCGCCACCCCCGGCACGCTCCGGACCGGCCCCGCCCTGCCCGGCGCCGACACCGCCGAGGTCGCCCGCGACTGGGCCGTCCCCGCCCTGCACGCCCCGGACGCCCCGCCCACCCAGGAGTCGAAGACCGCATGAAGCGCACCCTCTACACCGACGACCACGAGGCCTTCCGCGCCACCGTCCGCACCTTCCTGGAGAAGGAGGTGCTGCCCCACTACGAGCAGTGGGAGAAGGACGGCATCGTCTCCCGCGAGGCCTGGCTCGCCGCCGGCCGCCAGGGCCTGCTCGGCCTGGCCGTCGAGGAGGAGCACGGCGGCGGCGGAAACCCCGACTTCCGGTACGCCTCCGTCCTCGCCGAGGAGTTCACCAGGGCCGCCGCCCCCGGCCTCGCCATCGGCCTCCACAACGACATCATCGGCCCCTACCTCACCAAGCTCGCCACCGACGAGCAGCGGCGGCGCTGGCTGCCCGGCTTCTGCTCCGGCGAGATCGTCACCGCCATCGCGATGACCGAGCCCGGCGCCGGCTCCGACCTCCAGGGCATCCGCACCACCGCCGAGGACCACGGCGACCACTGGGTCCTCAACGGCTCCAAGACCTTCATCTCCAACGGCATCCTCGCCGACCTGGTGATCGTCGTCGCCCGCACCACCCCCGAGGGCGGCGCCCACGGCCTCTCCCTCCTCGTCGTCGAGCGCGGCATGGAGGGCTTCGAGCGCGGCCGCAACCTCGACAAGATCGGCCAGAAGTCCCAGGACACCGCCGAGCTCTTCTTCACGGACGTCCGCGTCCCCAAGGAGAACCTGCTGGGCGAGCTCAACGGCGCCTTCGTCCACCTGATGACCAACCTGGCGCAGGAGCGCCTCGCCATCGCGGTCGCCGGGATCGCCGGAGCGGAGCACCTCCTGGAGCTCACCACCCGGTACGTCAAGGAGCGCGAGGCCTTCGGCCGGCCGCTCGCGAAGCTCCAGCACGTGCGGTTCGAGATCGCGGAGATGGCCACCGAGTGCGCCGTCACCCGCACCTTCGTCGACCGTTGTATCGCCGAGCACGCCGACCCGACCGGCCTTGGCCTCGACCCCGTCAACGCCTCCATGGCCAAGTGGTGGGCGACCGAACTCCAGAAGCGGGTCGCCGACCGCTGTCTGCAACTGCACGGCGGATACGGCTACATGAGCGAATTCCCGGTGGCCCGCGCCTTCACCGACGGCCGCATCCAGACCATCTACGGCGGCACGACGGAGATCATGAAGGAGATCATCGGCCGCTCCCTCCTCGGCTGACCTCAGACCTCCCGGCTTATCGAAAACCCTCACCGCGAAAGGCTTCCCGTGAGCACCGAAGCGTACGTGTACGACGCGATCCGCACCCCGCGCGGACGCGGCAAGGCCAACGGCTCCCTGCACGGCACCAAGCCCATCGACCTCGTCACCGGCCTGATCCGCGAGATCCAGACCCGCAACCCGGGACTCGACCCGGCGGCCATCGACGACATCGTCCTCGGCGTCGTCGGCCCGGTCGGCGACCAGGGCTCGGACATCGCCCGGATCGCCGGCATCGCCGCCGGTCTCCCCGACACCGTCGCCGGCGTCCAGGAGAACCGCTTCTGCGCCTCCGGCCTCGAAGCGGTCAACATGGCCGCGATGAAGGTCCGCTCCGGCTGGGAGGACCTGGTCCTCGCCGGCGGCGTCGAGTCCATGTCCCGGGTGCCGATGGCCTCCGACGGCGGCGCCTGGTTCGCCGACCCGATGACCAACCTGGAGACCAACTTCGTCCCCCAGGGCATCGGCGCCGACCTCATCGCCACCATCGAGGGCTTCACCCGTCGCGACGTCGACGAGTACGCCGCCCTCTCCCAGGAGCGCGCCGCCACCGCCTGGAAGGAGGGCCGCTTCGCCCGGTCGGTCGTGCCCGTCGTCGACCGGGCCGGACTCACCGTCCTCGACCACGACGAGTTCATGCGCCCCGGCACCACCGCCGACTCCCTCGCCAGGCTCAAGCCGTCCTTCAAGGACATCGGCGAGCTCGGCGGCTTCGACGCGGTCGCGCTCCAGAAGTACCACTGGGTCGAGGAGATCGACCACGTCCACCACGCCGGCAACTCCTCCGGCATCGTCGACGGCGCCTCCCTCCTCGCCGTCGGCTCCCGGGAGATCGGCGAGCGGTACGGGCTGGCGCCGCGCGCCCGGATCGTCGCGGCGGCCGTCTCCGGCTCCGAGCCCACCATCATGCTCACCGGTCCCGCCCCGGCCGCCCGCAAGGCGCTCGCCAAGGCCGGCCTCACCATCGACGACATCGACCTCATCGAGATCAACGAGGCCTTCGCCGCGGTCGTCCTGCGCTTCGTCAAGGACATGGGCGTCTCCCTGGACAAGGTCAACGTCAACGGCGGCGCCATCGCGCTCGGCCACCCGCTCGGCGCCACCGGAGGCATCATCCTCGGCACCCTCGTCGACGAGCTGGAGCGCCAGGACAAGCGCTACGGCCTCGCCACCCTCTGCGTCGGCGGCGGCATGGGCATCGCCACCATCGTCGAGCGCGTCTGACCTCCCCGTCCGCACCCTTCTACCGGAGAAGCATCAGTCATGAGCGAGAGCACCACCATCCGCTGGGAGCAGGACGACACGGGGATCGTCACCCTCGTCCTCGACGACCCGAACCAGTCCGCCAACACCATGAACCAGGCGTTCCGCGCGTCGATCACCGCCGTCGCCGACCGGCTGGAGGCCGAGAAGGACTCGATTCGCGGCGTCATCTACACCTCCGCGAAGAAGACCTTCTTCGCCGGCGGCGACCTCAAGGACATGATCCAGGCGGGCCCCGAGCACGCCCCGGACATCTTCGCCGCCGCGATGCAGATGAAGCGCGCCCTGCGCCGCATCGAGACCCTCGGCAAGCCGGTCGTCGCCGCCCTCAACGGCGCTGCCCTGGGCGGCGGTTACGAGATCGCGCTCGCCTCCCACCACCGGATCGCGCTCGACACGTCCGGATCCAAGATCGGTCTGCCCGAGGTCACCCTCGGCCTGCTGCCCGGCGGTGGCGGCGTCACCCGCACCGTACGCCTCATGGGCATCACCGACGCGCTCCTGAAGGTCCTCCTCCAGGGCACCCAGTACACCCCGAAGCGCGCCCTCGACAGCGGCCTGATCCACGAACTCGCGTCCACCCCCGAGGAGATGATGGCCAAGGCCATCGCCTTCATCGACACGCATCCGGAGTCCGCCCAGCCCTGGGACGTCCCCGGCCACCGCATCCCCGGCGGCACCCCGTCGAACCCCAAGTTCGCGGCCAACCTCCCGGCCTTCCCCGCCAACCTGCGCAAGCAGCTCAACGGCGCCCCCTACCCGGCCCCGCGCAACATCATGGCCGCGGCCGTCGAGGGCTCCCAGGTCGACTTCGAGACCGCGCAGGTCATCGAGTCCCGCTACTTCACCGAGCTGGTCACCGGCCAGACCGCGAAGAACATGATCCAGGCGTTCTTCTTCGACCTCCAGGCCGTCAACTCCGGCGCCAGCCGCCCGAAGGGCGTCGAGAGGACCCAGGTCCGCAAGGTCGCCGTGCTCGGCGCCGGCATGATGGGCGCCGGCATCGCCTACTCCTGCGCCCGCGCCGGCATCGAGGTCGTCCTCAAGGACGTCACCGACGAGGCCGCCGCCAAGGGCAAGGAGTACTCGGAGAAGCTCTGCGCCAAGGCCGTCTCCCGGGGCCGCACCACCCAGGAGAAGGCCGACGCCCTCCTCGCCCGGATCACCCCGACCGCCGACCCGCGGGACCTGGCCGGCTGCGACGCGGTCATCGAGGCCGTCTTCGAGGACACCGCGCTCAAGCACAAGGTCTTCCAGGAGATCCAGCACGTCGTCGGCCCCGACGCGCTGCTCTGCTCCAACACCTCCACCCTCCCGATCACGGTCCTCGCCGAAGGCGTCGAGCGCCAGGCCGACTTCATCGGCCTGCACTTCTTCTCCCCGGTCGACAAGATGCCGCTGGTCGAGATCATCAAGGGCGAGCGCACCGGCGACGAGGCCCTCGCCCGCGCCTTCGACCTGGTCCGCCAGATCAACAAGACGCCGATCGTCGTCAACGACTCGCGCGGCTTCTTCACCTCCCGCGTCATCGGCCACTTCATCAACGAGGGCGTCGCCATGGTCGGCGAGGGCATCGAGCCCGCCTCCGTCGAGCAGGCCGCCGCCCAGGCCGGCTACCCGGCGAAGGTCCTCTCCCTCATGGACGAGCTGACCCTCACCCTCCCGCGCAAGATCCGCAACGAGACGAAGAAGGCGATCGAGGAGGAGGGCGGCACCTGGGTCACCCACCCCGGCGAGATCGTCATCGACCGCATGGTCGACGAGTTCGACCGCCCCGGCCGCAGCGGCGGCGCCGGCTTCTACGACTACGACGAGTCGGGCAAGCGCGGCAAGCTGTGGCCGGGCCTGCGCGAGCACTTCACCAAGCCCGGGTACGAGATCCCCTTCCGCGACATGCAGGAGCGGATGCTCTTCTCCGAGGCCCTGGACACCGTCCGCCTCCTGGAGGAGGGCGTCCTGACCTCGGTCGCCGACGCCAACATCGGCTCCATCATGGGCATCGGCTTCCCGGCCTGGACCGGCGGCATCCTCCAGTACGTCAACGGCTACGAGGGCGGGGTGGCCGGCTTCGTCGCCCGCGCCCGCGAGCTGGCGGAGACGTACGGCGAGCGCTTCGCCCCGCCGGCCCTCCTGGTGGAGAAGGCCGAGCGCGGCGAGACCTTCACGGACTCCTGAACGCGGAGCGCAACTCCTCGCTGAGGGACCGCTGAAAGGCGGTGACGAGGGCCTGGACCACGATCGGCTGCATGTGCGCGGAGAGCGACTTCATGACGGTCAGGTGGTCCGGGTCCTCCCCGCTCTCCCGGTACGGGTTCCACACCTGCTCCTGGAAGAGCCGGGCCAGCTCCTGGGCGGCGGAACGGGCGTGGTCCAGCAGCACGGTCCGCGAGGCGAGGATGGTGTCGTGCTCGATGGGCACGTCGAGCATCTCGACCCCGAGCCGCAGCAACGACCCGTCGAGCCGGAACGCCTCGGGGTCCCCTCCGTCCTCCAACACGCCCATGACGGCGAGCCGTTCGATGTCGCGGTCGGCCAACTCCCGCCCGGCGCGCCGCTCCAGCTCCCGCCGGGTGATCGTCTCGGCGGACTCCGGCGCCCAGGACGCCACCAGCGCCCGGTGCACCGCGAGGTCCTGCGCGCTCAGGTCGGGCGGCAGCTGCTCCAGGTACCGTTCGATCGCGGCGAGCGTCATGCCCTGCCGTTGGAGCTCCTCGATGAGCGCCAGCCGCGCCAGGTGCCCGGTCCCGTACCGCCCGACCCGCCGGGGGCCGATCACCGGAGGGGGCAGCAGCCCCCGCGTCCCGTAGAACCGCACGGTCCGCACCGTGACCCCGGCCCGAGCCGCCAGCTCGTCGACGGTGTACCCGGGCGGCAGTTCCTCGTCGCTCTCGTCCTCCATGGTTCAACAGTATTGCTGTCTCACCAGGACTGTAAAAGGGTTCAGAGCGGAGAGGGCGCGGTGAGGGCGGCGTCGACGGCGCCGTACGTCACCCCGTGATCGGCCAGCGCCTCCGTGACGACCCCGCCGGTCGTGGTCAGCGCCAGGAGCAGGTGCTCGTCGCCGATCTCCCGGTCCTTGCGGGCCAGTGCCACCCGGAGCGACTTCTCCAGGACGGTCTTCGCCTCCCGGGAGAAGGTCCGGCGCCCGGAGCGCGCCCGGCCGGCGGAGAGCGCCCCGGCCCCGTGGGTCTCCTCGACCCGCGCGACGATCGCCCCGACGTCGATCCCGAGCTCCGCCAGCGCCTCGGAGTCCGCCCGGGACAGCCCGGCCCGCCGCCGCGCCTCCCCGAGTGCGGCGACCAGCGCCGGCCGCCGCTCCGCCGGGCACAGCCGCCCGAGCACCGCCGCCGCCCGGGTGTCCTCCCGGTCGAGCAGCGCCAGGAGCAGATGCTCGGCGGTGACGGCCTCGGCCCCGGACCGCTCCGCGTGCTCGGCCGCCCCCTTCACCACGCTCCGCGCCGCCTTCGTGAACCGCTCGAACATCACTGCCTCCCGTACTTCTTGTGAACGGCCTGCCGGCTGACCCCCAGCTCGGTGGCGATCTCCTGCCAGGACCACCCCTGGTTGCGCGCGCTGCGCACCTGGACGGCCTCCAGCTGTTCCAACAGCCGCCGCAGGGCGGACACGGCCCGCAATCCCACCCGGGGATCACGGTCACCGGCACGCGCGGCGAGATCGGTCGCATCGGTCATGCTGTCAATGTAGGTTGACAGCCGTCCCATGTCAACCATGGTTGACACCCCGCACTGTCGGTGCCGCCGCCTACGGTGCCCCCATGACCGTGATCGAGTACGTACGGGGCGACGCCACCGCGCCCCAGGGCAAGGGCGTCCGGATCGTCGCCCACGTCTGCAACGACCTGGGTGGCTGGGGCAAGGGCTTCGTGCTCGCCGTCTCGCGCCGCTGGCCGGAGCCCGAGGCGGCCTACCGCCGCTGGTACCGGGAGCGGGCGGGCAACGACTTCGGCCTCGGCGCGGCGCAGTTCGTCCGGGTCTCGCCGTACCTCTGGGTGGCGAACCTGGTGGGGCAGCGGGGGATCCGCACCGGGCGGAGCACCGGCGTCCCCGTGCGGTACGAGGCGATCGACCGGGCCCTCGGGCACCTGGGGGACAAGGCCGTCGAGCTGGGGGCCTCGGTGCACATGCCGCGGATCGGCTGCGGCCTCGCCGGCGGGAGGTGGGAGCGGGTGGAGCCGCTGGTGCGGGAGAGGCTGGTGGAGCGGGGGATACCGGTCACCGTGTACGACTTCGGCGCGTAAGGGGCGGGGCCCGGGGGCGGGCCGGGGGGACGGGGGCGTGGGGGTTAGAGTCGGCGGCCGGTCCGCGTCGGCGGGCGGGAACAGGGGAGTGGGATGTACGCGCAACTCAGGGAGACGGCGGCGGAATTGGCCGGGGTCCTGTGGCGGGAGCACACGGTGTACCGGGAGCGGGGCGGGGGCGTCGTCATCCGCGGCGAGCACGTGCGGCGGTGGATCAGCCTCGCCCCGACGGGCGGCAAGGACCGGGCGCTGCTGCGGGCCGGGCGGATCCTCGACGGGGGGACCACGGCCCCGGCCCGCACCGAGGTCGTCGTCGACCTGGCGGCGCCGGTCGCCGAGCTGGCCACCGTCTGCCGGCGGATGCTCGCCGAGGTCGCCGCGGCGGCCGACCCGAAGCCGGGACCCGGCCCGGGGCCTTCCCGGGCCGGGCGGCCGGGCAGGGGGCGGAAGGCGCGCGAGGAGCCCGGGGCGCGGACGGCCAGGAGCCGGCACACGGGCGCCGGCTCCTGGGTGGTGCTGGTACTGGTCGGCATCGCCGTGGCCGCCTGGGCGTACACCGTCTTCGGCGGCCCCGGCTACTGACGCCGAGGGTCAGAAGCCGGTCACCGGGTAGTGGTCCGACAGGTTGGTGTACGTGTACGCGGTGCCCCAGCTGGAGACCGTCCACGGCGCGCTCGACTCCAGGACCACGTGGTTCGTCCAGTTCGCCGGGCGGGCGTTGCCGGCCCGGTGGAGGACGTAGTCGAGGTCCTCGCGGGGGTCGTCCGGGTAGCGGTCCGCCGCGATCGAGTTCAGCTCGGTGTCGAAGGAGTACGGGTGTCCGGTGCGGGCGTCCGCCCCGGCGAGGCCCGCGTCGGCGAGCATCGTGGCGTACTCGGGCGTGTGGGAGTCGACGTTCATGTCGCCCGCGACGATCACCTGCTCGCCCGCCGGGATGTTCTTCGCGTCGAGGAAGGCGTCCATCGCCTTGAACTGGCGGCTGCGCATCTGCGCCGCCTCGCCCGCCGAGCAGCCCGGGTCGGTGGACTGGGCGTGGGTGCCGACGACGTGCACGCGGCTGCCGTTCACGTCGAGGACCGTGTAGGCGAAGCCCTTGTTCGAGTACCAGTCGGCGCCGCAGGCGTCCTTGTAGACGTACTGCTCCTTGCGGACGATCGGCCACTTGCTGAGGATCGTCACCCCGCCGTCCTCGGGGGTGGTCGCCGAGTAGGCGCCGCCGGTGGCGTCCCAGCCGCTCCTGGAGCGGCCGACGACGGGCGTCTGGTGCGGGTAGGCCGCCGCGGCGTTCGCCTTGAGCGCGTCGGAGGAGGAGTTGTCGAAGGCCTCCTGGATCACCACCACGTCCTGGCCCTGGAAGAACGGCGCCGCGGGGATCGCCCGGGCCCGGTGGTCCTGTCCCCAGTTCGGGTAGAGGGTCTTCGAGAAGAGGAAGGCGTTGTAGGTGAGCACCTTCAGGCGGGGCGTCGCGGCGGCCTCGGGGGTGGCGGAGGCCGCGGGCGCGGTCGCCGCCAGGGTGGCGGCGGCGAGCGCGAGGGACACGGCGGCACCGGGGATGCGGCGGAACGTGCTGAGGGACACGTGAACTCCCGTCGAGTGGTGGGGGGTTGGACTCGGCGCGGGCCATACAACCAGCCGTAGTTACCTTCCGGTAGCCTTTAGGTGCCGGGAATCTTGCCCGCGTCGTACGAGCGCGCCAACGATCGCGGGGGTGTACGATCCGCCGCCTCCGGGACCAGGTAGGATGCGCGCCATGACGACCCTCGCCTCCAACGCCAAGATCTTCAATATGGACCTCGGCCCGCTCAACCCCGTCTGGGCCGAGCTCATCCTCGGCTTCGCCGTGTTCTTCCTGACCTTCTTCTTCCTGGCGAAGGTGATCCTCCCGAAGATCAAGCGCACGCTCGAGCAGCGTGAGGACGCCACCGAGGGCGCCACCGGCCGCGCCGACGACCTGCGCGCCGAGGCCGCCGACATCCGCGCCCAGTACGAGGCCGAGCTGGCCGAGGCCCGCCACGAGGCCGCCCGCATCCGCTCCAAGGCCGTCGAGGAGGGCTCCGCCGCCATCGCCGCCGCCCGCGCCGAGGGCCAGGCCGAGCGCGACGCGATCCTCGCCGCCGGCACCGCGAAGATCACCGCCGAGCGCGACGCCGCCGAGCGCGAGCTCAACGCCGACGTCGACGCCTGGGCCCGCGCCCTCGCCGGCCGCATCGTCGGCGAGCCGGTCGGCGCCGACCGCGCCTGACCGCGCCCGCACCACACATCACCACGCCGGGGCCGTTCCTGGGGCGAGAGCCCTCGGGGACGGCCCCGCCGTCGTACGCCCCGAGGGTGCACCCTGGAGGGGCGGCCACCGAGGCGAGAGGCAGGGGGACCCCCGTATGACCACCAGCGGTGAGGCGACGAGGGGCCCGGCGGAGCCCGCCGGGCCCGCGCCCTCGGACACGCCCGGCACCACCGGACCCGAGTCCGGAGCCCGGCCCGGGACCGATGCGGACGCCCCGGCCGGGGCCGGCCGACGGGGTTCCGACCCCGCCCCGCCCCCCGTCGGCGGCGTGCTCTGGAGCGTCGCCGGGGATGTCCGCGCGCTGCTCATGCTGCCCGCCGCGCTCACCATGCAGGTCGCCCACCCGGCCATCGGCGCCGGGGTCGACGAGCACTCGGTCTTCCGCACCGACCCCTGGGGCCGGGGCGAGCGCTCGCTGCGGTCGGTGCAGCTCTGGGTGTACGGGGGTGAGGACGCCGCCGCCGAGGGGCGCCGGCTGCGCGCCCTGCACCGGGACATCCAGGGCACCGACGCCCACGGGCGCCGCTACCACGCCCTCACGCCCGCGTACTACGCCTGGGTCCACGCCACCGGCTACCCCGTCTACCGGCACGGCCTCGCCCTGCTCCACCGGCCGCTCACCGAGGCCCAGGACCGCCGGCTCTACGCCGAGTGGCTCCAGGTCGGGCGGATCCTCGGCATCCACGACCGGGACATGCCGCAGACCGTCGAGGAGTTCTGGCCCTTCTACCGCAAGGTCCTCGCCGAGGAGCTGGAGGCCACCGCCGTCGTCCGCGAGCTCCTCGACCCGGACGCCCCCGTCCCCGCCCCCGACCGGGGTCCGCTCCTCCTGCGGCTCGCGCTCCGTCCCCTCTGGCCGCTGCTCCGCCGTCCCTTCCAGCGGATCCGCGCCTTCCTCACCATCGGCCTGATGCCGCCGGACGCCCGCGCGGCGATCGGCCTGGAGTGGACGCCGGAGCAGGAGCGCCGGCTGCGCCGGATCGCCCGGGTCGTCCGTGCGGTCGTCCCCGTCCTCCCCGAGCGGCTGCGCTACCTGCCGCTCGCCCGGAGCGCCAGGGAGGCCGCCCGCCGCGCCGCGCGCTGACGGACGGCCTCCCGTGCGAGGCCTACCGGTGGTCGTGCACCCCGTTCGTCGCCGCGATCTTCTTCCACGACTTCGGCTGGACCGGCGCCGGGGCGGCCGCCCGCGCCCCGGAGGCCGGAGCGGAGGCGACGGGGGCGGAAGCGGCGGCGGAGGCGGTCGACGCGGGCCCGGCGGCCGGCTTGGCCGCCTCGTACAGCCAGGTGTCGAAGAGCGCCGCCAGCGGCTCGCCGGAGACCTGCTCGGCGTACCGCACGAAGTCCGCGACCCGTGCGTCGCCGTGCGCGAACCGCTGCGGCCAGCCCTTGAGGATCGCGAAGAAGTCCTCGTCGCCGATCTCGTTCCGCAGCGCCTGGAGCGCCAGCGCGCCCCGGTCGTACACGGCGATGTGGAACTGGTTCTCCGGCCCCGGGTCGCCCGGCTTCACGGTCCAGAACGGGTCCTCGGCGGTCCGCGTGGCGTACACGTACTCCGCCAGCTCCTGGGCCGTGCCCTCGCCCTCCTTCTCCGACCACAGCCACTGGGCGTAGCGGGCGAAGCCCTCGTTGATCCAGATGTCCTTCCAGTCGCGCACCGAGACGCTGTCGCCGTACCACTGGTGGGCCAGCTCGTGCACGACCACCGACACGTTCGCGCCGTTCGCGAACTGGCGCGGGCTGTAGAACGGCCTGGTCTGCGTCTCCAGCGCGTAGCCGCTGGTCACGTTGGGCACGTAGCCGCCGAGCGCGTTGAAGGGGTACGGGCCGAAGGCCTCCTCCAGCCACTCCGCGACCTCGGCGGTCCGCTCGATCGAGGCCCGGGCCGCGCCCGCGTTGTCGCCGAGGTCCTTGCTGTAGGCGTTGAGGACGGGCAGTCCGTTCGCGGTCGTGTTCGTCGTGATGTCGAACTTCCCGACCGCGAGGGTGGCCAGATAGGGCGCCTGCGGCTTGTTCGAGCGCCAGGCGAAGCGGGTCCAGCCCAGCCGGGAGGACTGCGACTGGAGGACGCCGTTGCTGATCGCCTGGGTGCCGTCCGGCACCTGGACCGACACGTCGAAGGTGGCCTTGTCGCGCGGGTGGTCGTTGGACGGGAACCACCAGGCGGCCGAATCCGGCTCCTGCGCGGCGACCCCGCCGTCCGGGGTGCGGTGCCACGCCGACCAGCCGTCGACCTTGAACTCGGAGGGCTTGCCCGCGTAGCGGACCACCACCGTGACCTGCTTGTTCCTGGGCAGCGGCACGGCCGGCACGATCTCCAGCTCGTGGTCTCCGGTGGCGGTGAAGGAGGCGCGCCGCCCGTCGACGCGCACCTCGCTCGCCTTCAGCCCCAGGTCCAGGTTGAAGCGGGAGAGGTTCTGGGTGGTCGTCGCCAGGATCGTCGCCGTCCCCTCCAGGAGGTCCGTCGCCGGCTGGTACTTCAGGCGCAGGTCGTAGTGGGAGACGTCGTAACCGCCGTTGCCGGCGGTGGGGTAGTAGGAGTCGCCGATGCCCGGCGCGCCCGGGACGTAGTCGGCCGCCGATGCCGGGATCGCCAGCAGCAGAGAGGCCGCGAGGGCGCTCGGAACGATGATTCTGCGGTGCACGGATGCTCCCCAAGTCGTAAGCGACGCAAGACGCGTGGGTGTGCGTCTGTCCTTGATCCGGACTTGTTCGGACTCTATGAAGCACGCGACGGAGCGTCACGTAAAGGGCGCCTTCCGTCACACGATCGCCATTCGGCCGACACGAAGCACCGGTTCACCCGTTTCCCGCACATGGTCTTCCGTCCCACCGGGGGCGGCGAGTACGTTCCCGCCCATGCCGATGCGTCTGCGTGCCGCGCGCCGCGCCCTGGTCCTCGTGGCCGGGGCGGCCGCGCTCGGGCTGCCCCTCGTCACCGCCCCGGCGAAGGCGGCGGTACCGGCCGGTCCGCCGGCCCCGCCCCGGACCGGGTTCGAGACGAGCGGAGGCGCCCGCTGGACCACCGACGCGGAGGAGCGGGACTTCCTCGCCGCCGTCGACCGGGGCGCCGAGCGGGTCACGGTCACCACGATCGGCACCACCGAGCAGGGCCGGCCGCTGCGGCTCGCCGCCCTCGGTCCCGCGCGCGGCGCCACCACGCTCCTGCTCGTCTGCAGCCAGCACGGGGACGAGCCCGCGGGGCGCGAGGCGTGCCTCACCGCCGTCCGCGACCTCGCCCTCGCCCGCGACCCCGAGACGCTGCGGCTGCTCGCCCGCACCACCGTCCTCGTCGTGCCCAACGCCAACCCCGACGGGCGCGAGGCCGACACCCGGGGCAACGCCGCCGGCATCGACGTCAACCGCGACCACCTCGCCCTGCGGACCGCCGAGGCGCGCGCCCTCGCCGCCGTGATCCGCGACCGCCGGCCCGACCTCGTCCACGACCTCCACGAGTACGGCGCCACTCCCGGGTACTACGACAGGGACCTCCTCGCCCTCTGGCCGCGCAGCCTCGACACCGACGCCCGCGTCCACGCCGAGTCCCGCGTCCTCTCGGAGGAGTACGTCCGCCCCGGCGCCGGCCGCGCCGGCCGCACCCACGGCGTCTACGGCATCTGGACCGACCCGCTCACCGGACTGCCGGTGAAGCAGGTCGCCGGGGACGGCCAGGAACGCATCCTGCGCAACACGGCCGGGATCAAGCACATGACCGCCCTCCTCGCCGAGACCCGCGAGGACCCGCAGGGCGAGGCCGAGGAACGCGACCCGGCACTGAACCAGCGGCGCAGGGTCGCCACCCATCTCACCGCGCTGCGGGACGTGTTCGCGTACGTGTCCGAGCGCCGCGGCCCGCTCGCCGCGGCCACCTCCGCGGCCCGGCTCGCCGGTCTCGCCGACCGGGGGCCCGTCTACCTCGGTGGCGCCGACAACGACCCGCCCGAGCCCGCCGAGATCATCGCCGACCCGCCCTGCGGCTACCGCCTCGACGCCGCCCAGTACGCCGAGGCGGGCGACGAACTGGCCCTGCACGGCGTGACGGTGCGCCGCGAGCCGGGCGGCGGCGCCTACGTACCGCTGCGCCAGTCGCAGCGACTCCTGGTGCCGCTGCTCCTCGACGGGCGCGCGACCTACCACCTCGTCAGTGGGCGTCCTGTGGAGGAGTGTTGGCGATCGGGTGGATAGGGAGGGTCGTGTCCGATCGGTCCCGTTGGGGCAGGTAAAGTTACCGACCGGTACTGACCATGCCTCACACGGGCCGTCACGGCCCTGACTTGGAGAACCCCATGTCCCACGCGACGCGTGCGCGCCGCATCCTGCCCGCCCTGTTCACCACGCTGCTGCTGGCCGGGGGCCTGCTGCTCGGCCAGACCGCCGCCGCCCCGTCGGCCGAGGCGGCCCGTGCCGGCACCTGCGACGTCAACCAGCTGAGGAGCCAGGCCCGCGACGAGCGCGACCGGGCCGCCCAGCTCAAGCGCCTCGGCGCCCGAGAGGAGTCCCGCCGCGCCTACGCCCGCGCCGACGCGCTGGACCGCCGCGCCAAGCAGTGCGCCCGCGCGGACGAGGTCGTGGCCCCGCCGTTCGGCAGGTGACCCGCGCGGGACGCACTCCGTCCCGCCACCCCGCCGAAGCCCCGCCCCACCCCCGGGGCGGGGCTTCGGCGCGCTCGCCCGCTCAGCCCGTCACCAGCTCCGCCGCCCGCCGCGCGCACCCCCACGCCACCGTGACCCCGGCGCCCCCGTGGCCGTAGTGGTGCACCAGCAGCCCGCCGCCCGGCAGGGGCTCCGACGCGATGCGCACCCCGCCGGCGCGGGACGGGCGCAGGCCCACCCGGTGGCCCAGGACCCGGGCGCCGGCGATCTCCGGCCGGACGCGGGCGCACCGCGCCACGATCGCCGCCGCCACCACCGGATCCGGCGCCGGCGCCTCCGCCCCCTCCTCGGCGGTTCCGCCCAGGACCAGCCGTCCCGGCTGCGGGAAGAAGTACGTCGTCTCCGCGGACCCGGCGTCCGCCGCCGTGAACCACTCCTCGATCCCCGGGTTCTCCACCAGCACCAACTGGCCCCGGACCGGGCGCACTCCGGCGTCCGGGACCAGCTCCCGCGCGGCGAGACCCGTGCAGTTCACGACCACGGGCGCCGCCGCGGCCGGCTCCTCCCAGCGCCGCACCGCACGCCGCTCGACGCTCCCGCCCGCCGCCTCCAGGCGGCCCCGCAGCCACGCCAGGTGGACCGGCATGTCGATCAGCGGCAGCCGGGCCGCCAGCCCCGTCGTGTACGGCCCCGGCACCTCCCCGGGCGGCAGCCGCCGCAGCCCCTCCACCCCGGCCGCCCACGCCCCGAGGCCCTCCAGGACCGTGTCCGCGTGGACCCCGGGCACCCACCGCACCCCGGTCTCCTCCGGCGCCGCGGCCAGTTCCCCGTAGACCCGGAGCGACTCCAGCGCCCAGCCGCCCGCCTCCTCCGCCGGCTCTATCCGGTACGGCCACCACAGGGCGCCCGCCACCGCCGAGGTCGTCGCCTCCGCGGGGTCCCGGGACCAGACCCGCACCCGCAGTCCCCGCTCCGCCAGCGTCACCGCCGTCGTCAGCCCGACGACCCCGCCACCCACCACGATCACGTCGCTGTCCATGCCCGGACCGTACCCGTGGCGCCTCCGCGGCCCACGTAGGATGCGTGGTCTGATGACTGCCACTCTCGTCGCCAAGGACCTCGCCGCCGGCCACGGCGAACGCACCCTCTTCGCCGGCCTCGACCTCGTCGTCGCCCCCGGCGACGTCATCGGCCTCGTCGGCGTCAACGGCGCCGGCAAGTCGAGCCTGCTGCGGCTGCTCGCCGGGCTCGACACCCCCGAGGAGGGCGAGGTCCGGCTCTCGCCGCCCACCGCCACCGTCGGCCACCTCCCGCAGGAGCCCGAGCGGCGCGCCGGCGAGACCGTACGGGAGTTCCTGGCCCGCCGCACCGGCGTCGCCGCCGCCCAGGCCGCCATGGACGAGGCCACCCAGGGCCTCGTCGACGGCACGCCCGGCGCCGACGACGCCTACGCCACCACCCTGGAGCGCTGGCTCGACCTCGGCGGCGCCGACCTCGACGAGCGCGCCGAGGAGGTCGCCGCCTCCCTCGGCCTCACCGTCGGCCTCGACCAGCCGATGACCGGCCTCTCCGGCGGCCAGGCGGCCCGCGCGGGCCTCGCCTCCCTCCTCCTCTCCCGCTACGACGTCTTCCTCCTCGACGAGCCGACCAACGACCTCGACCTCGACGGCCTGGAGCGCCTGGAGAACTTCGTGAAGGGGCTGCGGGCCGGCACCGTCGTCGTCAGCCACGACCGCGAGTTCCTCACCCGCACCGTCACCAAGGTCCTCGAACTCGACCTCGCCCAGCAGCAGATCACCCTCTACGGCGGCGGCTACGACGCCTACCTGGAGGAGCGGGCCACCGCCCGCCGGCACGCCCGCGAGGAGTACGAGGAGTACGCCGACAAGAAGTCGGCCCTGGAGGGCCGCGCGCTCATGCAGCGCAACTGGATGGACAAGGGCGTCCGCAACGCCCGCCGCAAGGCGACCGACAACGACAAGATCGGCCGCAAGCTCCGCGGCGAGTCCAGCGAGAAGCAGGCCGCGAAGGCCCGCCAGACCCAGCGCATGATCGAGCGCCTGGACGTGGTCGAGGAGCCCCGCAAGGAGTGGGAGCTGCGGATGGAGATCGCCGCCGCGCCCCGCTCCGGCGCCGTCGTCGCCACCCTCCGCGACGGCGAGGTCCGCCGCGGCGACTTCGCCTTCGGACCCGTCACCCTCCAGATCGACTGGGCCGACCGGGTCGCCGTCACCGGCGCGAACGGCGCCGGCAAGTCCACCCTGCTCGCCGCCCTCCTCGGCCGCCTCCCGCTCGACTCCGGCCACGCCGCCCTCGGCTCCGGCGTCGTCGTCGGCGAGGTGGACCAGGCCCGCCGGCTCTTCCACGGCACCGAGACGCTCCTCGAAGCCTTCTGCGCCGCCGTCCCCGACACCGAGCCGGCCGAGGTGCGCACCCTGCTCGCCAAGTTCGGCCTCAAGGCCGAGCACGTGCTGCGCCCCGCCACCACCCTCTCCCCGGGCGAGCGGACCCGCGCCGCCCTCGCCCTCCTCCAGGGCCGGGGCGTCAACCTGCTCGTCCTCGACGAGCCCACCAACCACCTCGACCTGCCCGCCATCGAACAGCTGGAGGCCGCCCTCGACAGCTACGAGGGCACGCTGCTCCTGGTGACCCACGACCGGCGCATGCTCGACGCGATCCGGGTCAACCGCCGGGTCGAGGTCGTCGACGGCAAGGTCACCGAGGTCTGATGGGCGTCGCCTTCGGCTGGGGACCCGTCGAGGCACGGGTCCTCGCCCCCGCCGCCGCGTGCGTGGTCGTCGTCGACGTGCTGTCGTTCACGACCTCCGTCGGCGTCGCGGTCGAGGGCGGCACGGCCGTCCACCCGTACCGGTGGAGGGACGCCACCGCCGTCGCGTACGCGCGGGAGCGGGACGCCGTCCTGGCCGTCGGCAGGAGCGAGACCACCGCGGCGCACCCGTGGTCGCTCTCGCCGGCCGCCCTGCGCGCCGCGCCCCCGCCCCGGTCCGGCCGGCTCGTCCTCCCGTCCCCGAACGGCTCCACGATCTGCGCGGAGGCCGTCTCGGGCGGCGCGACCGTGATCGCCGCCTCGCTCCGCAACCGCACGGCCGTCGCCGAACGGATCCTCCGGGGCGGATACGGCTCCGAGGAGCGTCCGCTCGCCGTGATCGCCTCCGGCGAGCGGTGGCCGGACGGCTCGCTCCGCCCCGCCCTGGAGGACCACCTCGGGGCCGGCGCGGTCCTCGACGCCCTGCGCGCCCTCGCGCCAGGGCTCCACCTGACCCCGGAGGCGACCGCGGCGGCCACGCTGTGGGCGGCCACGGAGGACCCGGTCGCCGCCTTGCACGGCTGCGACTCGGGCCGTGAACTGTACGAGTACGGCTATCCGCGGGACGTGGAGGTGGCCGCCGAGCTCGACGCGTCGACCGCCGTCCCCGTCCTCGTGGACGGCGCATTCCAGGAGGCACCATGACCGACGACAGCGTGACCCGGCTCCTCGCGATGCTGGACGACCTCGACGCCGACGTCGACGCCACGATCGACCTCGCCGACGAGATCGCCGCGGGCGGCGACCGGACCCTGCTGCCGCGGCTGGAGGCCGAGCTGGACCAGGCCGTCGCCGCGCGCAACGGCTACGCCCGCGAGCTCCTCGGCGGCGTCCTCGCCGCCCTCGGCGGCGCGGACACCCTCCCGGTCCTCGTCCGCGCCTCCGCGGTGGACCTCGGCGACGACCAGGACGGTCTGGCCGCCGAGATCGTCGACCTCGTCCAGGCCGACCCGAAGACCGCCGAGACCGTCCTGCGGCCGATGACCGGGGACGACGACCTCACCGTCGCCAACCGAGCCGACTGGGCCCTGCGCTTCCTGCCGTGACCCCGGTGCGGGCAGGCGTTCCGCCGGGGCGACCCGGCCGCCCTGCCCGAGCGCGCCCGAGAGTCCGGGGGGGAACACCGGGACGGCGCCCTCGCGGGCGCCTTCCCTCCCGGTGCCTCCCCCCCCGTCGCGCCTCAGCGCTTCTTGCGCCCGCCCTCCCCGAGCAGCCCCGCCTTCCGCAGCGCGTCCGCCATCGCGGAGTTCGAAGGCGCCGACGCCTGGCTCCGCGTCTGGCCCTGGCCGCGCCCCTGGCTCTGACCCTGGCCCTGACCGCGCCCCTGACCCTGGCCCTGACCCTGGCCACGCTGCTGACCCTGGCCCTGACCCTGGCCACGTCCCTGGCCGCCCTGTCGCTGCCGCGGCGGCCGGTCCCCCCGCTCCCGCTTCGGCGCGGAGCCGTCGGCGGTCGCCTCGTCGTCGAGCCGCAGCGTCAGCGAGATGCGCTTCCGGGGGATGTCGACCTCGAGCACCTTCACCTTCACCACGTCACCCGGCTTCACCACGTCCCGCGGGTCCTTGACGAAGGTCTTCGACATGGCCGAGACGTGCACCAGGCCGTCCTGGTGCACACCGACGTCCACGAACGCCCCGAACGCGGCGACGTTCGTCACCACGCCCTCCAGGACCATCCCCGACACCAGGTCGCCGATCTTCTCGACGCCCTCCTTGAAGGTGGCGGTCTTGAAGGCGGGCCGCGGGTCGCGGCCGGGCTTCTCCAGCTCGCGCAGGATGTCGGTGACCGTCGGCAGACCGAAGGACTCGTCCACGAAGTCGGCCGGCCGCAGCGACCGCAGCGTGCCCGTGTCGCCGATCAGCGCGGCGACCTCGCCACCGGTGGTCTTCGCCATCCGCCGCACCACCGGGTAGGCCTCCGGGTGCACCGCCGAGGCGTCCAGCGGGTCGTCGCCGCCCCGGATGCGCAGGAAGCCCGCGCACTGCTCGTACGCCTTCGGGCCGAGCCTGGACACGTCCTTGAGGGCCTTGCGGGAGCGGAAGGGGCCGTTGGTGTCGCGGTGCGCCACGATGTTCTCGGCGAGACCGGAGCTGATCCCGGAGACCCGCGAAAGCAGCGGAGCCGAGGCGGTGTTGACGTCGACGCCGACACCGTTCACACAGTCCTCGACGACCGCGTCGAGCGAGCGGGAGAGCTTCGTCTCGGCGAGGTCGTGCTGGTACTGGCCGACCCCGATCGACTTCGGGTCGATCTTCACCAGTTCGGCCAGCGGGTCCTGGAGCCGACGGGCGATCGACACCGCGCCGCGCAACGACACGTCCAGGCCCGGCAGTTCCTGCGAGGCGAAGGCCGAGGCGGAGTACACGGAAGCGCCGGCCTCCGAGACCATCACCTTCGTCAGGTTCAACTCGGGGTGCTTGGCGAGGAGTTCGACGGCCAGCTTGTCGGTCTCGCGGGAGGCGGTGCCGTTTCCGATGGCGACCAGCTCGACCGCGTGCTCCTTGGCGAGCCGCGCCAGCCTCGCCAGCGACTCGTCCCACCTGTTGGCCGGGACGTGCGGGTGGATCGTGTCGGTCGCGACGACCTTGCCGGTCGCGTCGACCACCGCCACCTTGACGCCGGTGCGGAAGCCGGGGTCGAGGCCCAGCGTCGCCCGGGTGCCGGCCGGGGCGGCGAGCAGCAGGTCCCGCAGGTTCGCCGCGAAGACCCGGACGGCCTCGTCCTCGGCGGCCGTCCGCAGCCGCACCCGCAGGTCGATGCCGAGGTGCGTCAGGATCCGGGTGCGCCAGGCCCAGCGGACCGTGTCCTGGAGCCACTTGTCGCCGGGGCGCCCCCGGTCGGCGATGCCGAAGCGGTGCGCCACGATCGGCTCGTACGACGAGGGGCCGTCCGTGGGCTCCTCCGGCTCCAGGTCCAGGCTGAGGACGTCCTCCTTCTCGCCGCGCAGCATGGCGAGGATCCGGTGCGAGGGGAGCGCGGTGAACGGCTCGGCGAAGTCGAAGTAGTCGGCGAACTTCGCGCCCGGCCCCTCCTTGGCGTCGCCCTTGCCCTCCCGCACCTTCGCGACCAGCCGGCCCCGGCCCCACATCCGCTCGCGCAGCTCGCCGATCAGGTCGGCGTCCTCGGAGAACCTCTCGGTGAGGATCGCCCGCGCGCCCTCCAGGGCGGCCGCGGCGTCGGCGACGCCCTTGTCCGCGTCGACGAAGGCCGCCGCCGCGGCGGCCGGCTCCACCGACGGATCGGCGAGCAGCCCCTCCGCCAGCGGCGCGAGACCGGCCTCGCGGGCGATCTGCGCCTTGGTGCGCCGCTTCGGCTTGAACGGCAGGTAGATGTCCTCCAGCCGCGCCTTGGTGTCGGCGGCCAGGATCCTCGCCTGGAGCTCCTCGGTCAGCTTGCCCTGCTCGCGCACGGAGTCCAGGACGGCGGACCGCCGGTCCTCCAGCTCCCGCAGGTAGCGCAGCCGCTCCTCCAGGGTGCGCAGCTGCGCGTCGTCGAGCATCTCGGTCGCTTCCTTGCGGTAGCGCGCGATGAACGGCACGGTGGAGCCGCCGTCGAGCAGCTCGACCGCCGCCCTGACCTGTCGCTCGCGTACGCCGAGTTCCTCGGCGATCCTTGCTTCGATGGACGTCGTCACCGTGTCCCGACCCGTCTGCTCGTACCACTGGCTTGCCCGTGCATTCTGCCGCGTCCGTCACCCGGACGCGGCAACCGACCCGGTTCCGCGCGCCGGAACCGGCCGGTCCGGGGTCCGGGGCGATGGCAGGAAAGGTGGGATGGCCGTCCTTGCGGCCGTCCCCGCCGGGCCCGAAGGATGGGTCCATGACCCAGCGCCCCGTCCTCGTCGTCCTCTTCGACGGCGTGCAGAGCCTCGACGTCACCGGACCCGTCGAGGTGTTCCACGCCGCCGCCTGGGCCTCGGGCGCCGCGGAGGACCCGTATCCGATCCGTACCGCCTCCCTGGGCGGCGGGCCGGTCCGCACCGGCAGCGGCCTGCGGATCCTGCCCGACACGGATCTCGCGGAGGCCGTCGCCGACGGGCCGCCGCACACCCTCGTCGTACCGGGCGGCGAGGGCACCCGAGGCGCCGATCCGGCCCTCGTCGACTGGCTGCGCGTCCACGGGCCGCGCGTCGAGCGGCTGGTCTCGGTCTGTACCGGGGCGCTGCGGCTGGCCGAGGCGGGGCTGCTCGACGGGCACCGGGCCACCACGCACTGGATGGTCTGCGAGCACCTGGCCCGCCGCCATCCCGCGGTGGACGTCGACCCGGACCCGATCTTCGTCAGGGACGGCCGGGTCGCGACCTCCGCGGGGGTCACCGCGGGCATCGACCTGGCCCTCGCCCTGGTGGAGGAGGACCTGGGCCGGGAGGCGGCCCTCGCCATCGCCAGGATGCTGGTGGTCTTCCTCCGCAGGCCGGGCAACCAGGCGCAGTTCAGCGCGCAGCTCGCCGCCCAGACCGCGCGCCGTGAACCGCTGCGCGACCTCCAGGCGTGGATCACCGAGCATCCGGACGGGGACCTGTCGGTGGACCGGCTCGCCGCCCGCGCCCGGCTCTCCCCCCGCCACTTCGCCCGCGCCTTCCGCGCCGAGACCGGGGTCACCCCGGGCCGTTACGTCGACCGGATCCGGCTCGAACACGCCCGCAGGCTCCTGGAGGAGACCGGCCGGGGGGTCGAGGAGGTCTCCCGCGCCGCCGGCTACGGCACGCCGGAGGCGATGCGCCGCGCCTTCGTGAAGGCGCTCGGCACGGCCCCCGCCGACTACCGCCGCCGTTTCCACGCACCCGTCACCGGACCCGTCAGCTGAGAGGGATCACACCCATGCAGATCGCCGTCCTGCTCTTCGAGGGCTTCACCACGCTCGACGCCGTCGGCCCGTACGAGATCCTGGCCCGGCTCCCCGGGGCGGAGACCGTCTTCGTCGCGAAGGAGCCCGGCCCGGTCCGCAACGACCAGGGCAGCCTCGCGCTGGTCGCCGACAAGTCCCTCGCCGACGTCCCGCACCCGGACGTCGTCCTCGTCCCCGGCGGCCCGGAGACCCGGACGGCCATGCGCGACCCGGAGATCCGGGAGTGGCTGCGCACCGCCGACTCCACCAGCGCCTGGACCACGTCGGTCTGCACCGGTTCCCTGCTCCTGGGCGCCGCGGGGCTGCTCGCGGGCCGCCGCGCGACCACCCACTGGTTGGCCTACGACGAGCTGCGCGCGCTGGGCGCCGAACCCACCGGGGAGCGGGTCGTCTTCGACGGCAAGTACGTGACGGCCGCCGGCGTCTCCTCCGGCATCGACATGGCCCTGCACCTGCTCGGCCGGATCGCCGGCGACGACGCCGCCATGACCGTCCAGCTGCTCACCGAGTACGACCCCCAGCCGCCGTACGACGCGGGTTCCCCGCTCAAGGCCCCCGCCCATCTGGTGGAGCGCTGGCGGGGCACCCGGGCCGAGGACCTTCCGCAGGGCTGAGCCTCAGAGGCCGTACGTGAAGCGGGGCGCCCGGCGCTCCAGGAAGGCGGCGACGCCCTCGGCGGTGTCGCCGCTGCCGTGTGCCTGCGCGGTCCAGTGCGCGTCCCGGTCGAGCCGTCCGTCGGTGAACTCCTTGGCCGCGGCCTGGGTGAGCAGCGAGCGGGAGGCGAGGATCCGGCAGAACTCCTCGACCCGCTTCGCCAGCTGCTCGGCCGGGTGCACCTCGTCCACGAAGCCGGTCCGCAGCGCCCGCTCGCTGTCGATGAGCTCGCCGGAGAAGAGCAGGTACTTGGCGGTGGCCGGGCCGACCAGGGCGGTCAGCCGCCGGGTGGAGGACGAGGGGTAGACGATGCCGAGCTTGGCCGGGGTGATCCCGAAGCGGGTGCCCTCCGCCGCGAAGCGCAGGTCGCAGGCGCCGGCGAGCTGGCTGCCGCCGCCGACGCAGTAGCCGCGGACGGCGGCGAGGGTCGGCTTGGGGAAGGCGGCGAGGGCCTCCTCGGCGCGGACCGCCAGCGTCTGCTGCTCGTCGCCCGGTTCGCGCAGCGTCGAGATGTCGGCGCCCGCGCAGAAGGTGTCGCCCGCGCCGGTCACCACCAGCACCCGGACGGCGGGGTCGGCGGCGAGGCGGTCGAGGACGGCGGGCAGCGACCGCCACATCCCCGCCGTCATGGCGTTGCGCTTGGCGGGGTTGCTGATGACGAGGGTCGCGACCCCGTCCGTGACGCTGTCGACGAGCTGCGGATCCACGGTCTCCATGGGCCGGATGCTATCGACCGGTACCGACCGTACGATCAGGAAGGGGTCGTCAGGCAGCCGCGAGGAGGCACGATGGCCAGGAAGACCCGGGACGAGGGCGTCGATCCCGTGCAGGAGATGGCCCGCGAGGGGAAGCGGCTCGGGCGGAGCTTCGGCTGGCTGGCCGCGCTCGGCGTGATCCTCGTGGTCTGCGGCGTGGTCGGCCTGGTCTACACCGGGCTCGCCACCCTGACGTCCATGTGGCTCTTCGGCTGGCTGCTGCTCGTCGGCGGTCTGGTGGGCCTCCTCCAGGCGTATGCGTCGCGGGGCACCAACTCCTTCTGGCTGGCGGTGGTGGTCGCGGCGGTGAACCTCGCGGCCGGCTGTGTGGTCCTCCGTCACCCGGAGGGCACCGCCGAGGCGCTGACGATGTTCGCCGCCCTGCTCTTCCTCACCGGCGGGGTCTTCCGGCTGGTCGGCAGCGTGGTGGTGCGCGGCCCGCAGTTCGGGTGGACGCTCTTCCAGGGGGCCTTCGGGGTGCTCCTGGGGGTCCTGGTGCTCTTCGACTGGCCGGACAGCAGCCGGTACGTCATCGGCTGCTTCTTCTCGCTCGCGCTGCTCTTCGACGGCCTGGGGCTGATCGCGATCGGCGTCGGCGGCCGGAGGATCGTCGGCCTGGTCACTCCGCGGCCGACTTCGCAGCCGGAACAGGACACCGGGCCGACTCCGACGAACCCCACGGAAAACGCACAGGATCAGTCGAACAACTGACGTCGACCTACTCCATCGATCAGAAGGCGGTCGATAGGTGTCGACTTCTGGTCAGTAGGTCGGGAGACCCCTCCGGATTGCCAAGACTCCCAGTGTGGCGAGAATCGAGCACGAGGGTGGGAACCGGACCATGGAGACCCGCGGAGGTGTCCCCGCCCGGCCACCGTCCTACGAAGGAGTCTGGCGCTTCACCGCTCCCGCGGTCGACGTCTCCGTCCCCCAGGCCCGGCACGCGGTACGCGACCTGCTGGCCCGTCAGGGGGTTCCGGTCCACGAGGACATCCGGCACGGGCTGCTGCTGATCGTTTCCGAGCTGGTCACCAACGCCGTGCGACACGCGGCGCTGCTCTCCCCGGAGATAGCGGTCGAGGTGGCCATCGGGCCGGAGTGGGTCCGGGTGTCCGTCGAGGACAACCACCCCTACCGGCCCAAGGCGCTGGAGGCGGACTACGGCCAGACCGGCGGCCGGGGACTGCTCCTGGTGAAGGAGATCGCCCTGGAGTCCGGCGGCTCCTGTGACGTCGAGCACACCGCGGGCGGCGGCAAGATCATCTGGGCGGCGCTGCCCCTGGCCCCGATGGCACCGGGGCCGGGGACGGCCGACGACCGGGTCACCAGCCCCCGGCAGGACCCGTCAGCTCCCTGATCGCCGGGCGCGCCGCGTCGAGCACCGTCATGAACCAGGCGGAGAACGGCGCGGCCGCGTGCCGCTCGGCCAGCTCGGCCGGGGTGACGAAGGCGTAGTCGCCGATCTCCTCCGGGTCCGGGCGCGGGGTGGCCTGCACCAGGCCGACGAAGAGGTGGTTGAACTCCTGCTCCACCAGGCCCGAGGCCGGGTCCGGGTGGTTGTAGCGGACGGTTCCGGCCTCGCCCATCAGGGTGGGCGAGACGCCGAGCTCCTCGAAGGTGCGCCGGGCGGCCGCCGCGAAGGGCGCCTCACCGGGGTAGGGGTGGCCGCAGCAGGTGTTGGACCAGACTCCGGGGGAGTGGTACTTGCCCAGCGCCCGGCGCTGGAGCAGCAGCCGGCCCTCCTCGTCGAAGAGGAAGACCGAGAAGGCGCGGTGCAGCTGCCCGGGGGCCTGGTGCGCGGCGAGCTTCTCCGCCGTACCGATGGTGTTCCCGTCCTCGTCGACCAGTTCCAGCATGATCGACGGGGGGGTGGCGGACGGCTCCGCGCCGTTCGACGAGAGCGGAGACGCAAGCCCCGGCGCGATCTCGGCCGCGGTGCCCTGTGTGGTCGGCATACCCATCCTTCGCTTCGGTCCTCGGCCCCTGGGGGCCACCACAGTCTGCCGTACAAAACCGGCTTGTCCGCACTTCGGCGGCCGGAGCCCGCCGCCGCCACCGCACCGGAGTACAGCGGCGCGGGGCGGCGGCGGGAACGACGACGGACCGTCAGGGGCAGGTCAGACGCCGAACGCCGCCGGATAGGCGATCGTGCCCGCCGGAACCGGACCGGAAGCGTCCAGGACGAGGGCCATCATCGCTTCGTCCGGAACCTCGAAACCTGGCTTGATTCCGTACTCGGACGCCCGTACGAAACCGAACCGGGGGTAGTACTCGGGATGGCCCAGCACCAGGACGAGCCGCTCGCCCGCGAGCCGCGCCGCGTCGAGCGCCGCCCGTGTGACGGCCTGCCCGGCGCCGGTCCGCTGGTGCTCCGGCGCCACCGAGACCGGCGCGAGCGCCGCCGCCGGCACCCCGCCCACCCGGCAGCGGGTGATCAGCGCGTGCGCGGCGACCGAACCGTCCGGAGCCTCGGCGACCAC